>NZ_CP150886.1:3631698-3934339 GCF_038050375.1 Okeanomitos corallinicola TIOX110
GTAAGCAATTATTGATTACTCGTGGAGCATTAACAACTTTCTCCTTTGCTAATGATATCGCTAAATATTTTGCTATTCTCCCTGTAATTTTTGTTGCGGCTAATTTAGAAAGTCTGAATTTTATGAAGCTAAATAGTGCTAATTCAGCTGTGCTTTCGGCATTAATTTATAATGCTTTGATTATTCCATTTCTGATTCCTTTAGCTTTGAAAGGTGTTAAGTTTCGACCTTTGAGTGCGAATCAACTCCTACAACGCAATATCCTTATTTATGGTTTTGGTGGGGTGATTACTCCATTTATTGCTATTAAATTAATAGATGTTTTGATTACATTTGTTGGCTTAACTTAATAATAGATAAAAGGTGAATGAGAATATAAATTTTTGAATTACCAATTACCAATTACCAACTATGCTATTTATTCGAGAAACTTTCCGCGCTCTGCGGATGACTTTATTACTTTGGTTATTAGCTGCAATTATCTATCCTTTAGGATTAGTATTTTTTGCTCAGGTTGCTTTTCCTTACTCTGCAAATGGTAGTCTTGTTTTAAACATAGATGCTCAACCTATTGGTTCTTCCTTAATTGGTCAGGTTTTTATTTCAGATAAATATTTTTATAGTCGTCCTAGTGCGGTGAAATATAGTCAAGGTAAAAAAGCTATTCCTCTGGGCATATCAGGCGGTAGTAACCTTGCTCCTAGTAATCCAGATTTAACTAATAGAATTATTGAGGTAGCATCAGAATTTGAAGATAAAAATATACAACCTACTGCTGATTTAATTTACTCTTCTGGTTCTGGGTTAGATCCTCATATTTCTTTGCAAGCAACACGACAACAGTTGGCTAGAGTTTCCCAAGCACGTGGCATTAAGGAAGATGATATTATTCCTTTAATTAATAAGTACACAGATGGTAGATTTTTAGGGATTTTTGGTGAACCAGGTGTTAATGTTTTACGTTTAAATTATGCTCTTGATCTACAAGAAATTAACCGTAGACAAAATCAATAAATTAGCTATTAATTATTATTAGTTATTAGTCATTTGAGCAAATTTACAGTTATTTTATGTATTCAGAAAAAAGGGGAAAGCATAAAATATTTATTGGCATGGCTCCTGGAGTTGGTAAGACTTACAAAATGTTGGAAGAAGGACACGCACTGAAACAGGAAGGTGTTGATGTTGTAATTGGACTTTTGGAAACTCATGGACGCAAGGAAACCACAGAAAAAGCTGAGGGTTTGGAAGTAATATCCCCAAAGTTTTGGCATCGTGGTGATTTAATGTTGCCAGAAATGGATACACAAGGAATTATTAATCGTTATCCTCAACTAGTGTTAGTTGATGAATTAGCCCATTCTAATGTCCCCGGTTCTTCTAGACAAAAACGTTATGAAGATGTGGAGGTGATTTTGGCTGCGGGTATTGATGTTTATTCAACTATGAATGTTCAACATTTGGAAAGTTTGAATGATTTAGTTGCTAGAATCACTGGGGTAATTGTGCGTGAACGTGTTCCAGATCGCATTTTAGAAACAGCAAATGAGGTGTTAGTGGTAGATGTAACACCAGAAACTTTACAGGAAAGATTAACTGAAGGGAAGATATATCCACCCCAACAAGTTCAACAAGCTTTAAATAATTTTTTTCAAAGACGTAATTTAATTGCTCTGCGGGAGTTGGCTTTACGAGAAGTGGCTGATAATGTTGAAGATGATGCTTTTGCTGCTAATTTACAAGGCCAAGTTTGTAGTGTTCATGAACGGGTTTTAGTTTGTATTTCTACTTATTCTAATTCTTTGCAATTGTTACGTCGAGGCGCTAGGTTAGCAGGTTACATGAATGCTCCTTTATATGTTTTGTTTGTGATGAATCCTGATCGGTTTTTAACTAAGGAGGAAAGTTTACATATTGATATCTGTGAAAATTTATGTCAGGAATTTACAGGAACTTTTATCAGGTTTAATGGTAGTAATGTGGCTCAAGCAATTGCGGAAGTAGCCGCAAAATACCGTATTACTCAAATTGTTATTGGGGAAAGTCAACGATCACGGTGGGAAATTTTTTTTAAGGGTTCTTTAACTCAAAAGTTGGTACGGTTACTTAAAAATATTGATTTACATATTATCGCTACTGAAAAAGTATAATTTTTATATTTAGTCTCAGATAAAATTTACAAGCTATTACTTGATAACTATTCTGACTTCTGTATGATTTTTAAAAGTGGTGGCTTTTATCAGTAACTAAGGTAACATTTAAGATAGGCTTGTTTTTGCAATTATACTGGAATTTCAATAAATGCACCCGACTCGTGTGATTGGTTTAATGAGTGGCACTTCTGTTGATGGCATAGATGCTGCTTTGGTGGAAATTGTTGGTACAGATTTAGATTTAAAAGTTGAGTTATTGGCTGGGGAAACCTATCCTTATCCTCCTGAACTACAAGAAAGAATTTTGGCTGTCTGTGCTGGTGAGGCTATCTCAATGGCTGAATTAGCTGAATTAGATGATGCGATCGCTCTGGTTTTTGCCCAAGCTGCCCAAAATATTCAAACTGGTTATCCCCCTGCTACTTTAATTGGTTCTCATGGTCAAACTGTTTACCATTTACCTCCCCATAAACATGGAGAAAATCATCAATCTCTCGGCTATAGTTTACAACTAGGTCGAGGCGCTGTAATTGCCAATTATACAAATATTACTACTATCAGTAATTTCCGTGTGGCTGATATTGCTGCTGGTGGTCACGGTGCGCCTTTAGTTCCCAGGGTTGATGCCTATTTACTGAGTCACCCCCAGGAATACAGTTGTATTCAAAATATTGGTGGTATTGGCAATGTTACTTATATGCCTCCTCGGTGTGATGATTGGCTAACCCAAATTCGTGCTTGGGATACTGGCCCTGGAAATAGTCTCCTCGATTTGGCAGTACAGAATTTTAGTAATGGTACTAAAAGTTACGATGAAAATGGTGACTGGGCTGCTAGTGGTAATCCCTGTTTTGCTTTGGTAGAACAATGGTTAAGTCAAGATTATTTTCATTTGCCACCACCTAAATCTACTGGGCGTGAATTATTTGGTGTAAATTATTTACATCAGTGTTTACAAGACTGTCAAGCCTATCAACTCAGTCCAGCCGATGTACTAGCAACTATTACGGAGTTAACAGCCTCTTCAATTGTTAATAGTTATCGCAATTTTTTACAAAGGATGCCAGACCGGGTATTATTATGTGGGGGCGGTAGTCGAAATCTTTACTTAAGAAATAGGTTACAGTTACTGTTGGGGTCTGTAACAGTTTTAACTACAGATGATATCGGCTTAAATGCAGCTTTTAAAGAAGCGATCGCTTTTGCTGTTTTAGCCTATTGGAGACAGTTAGGTATTCCTGGCAACTTACCAACTGCCACAGGAGCAATTCAAGAAGTGCTTCTAGGAGAGGTAAACCTGGTGAAAACTTGACTGTGAGCCAGTAAGGATATAAATAGTTACATTGGTTAAACACTGATTAAATAACCCAGTTGAAGTCTTTCTACTTAACCCTTAGTGATAATTAACTTGTTGAAAAAACTAAAGGAATTTACAAGGTGACTCACAGTTTTTTATTAGAACCAGGACGCTGGATGATGCAGGGGAGTTGGCTGGAAAGGGATAGTATGCCGATCAGTTTTAAAGGTATGACTATGGTTGTCTGGGATCGTGATGACTGGTTTTCTATGGTCACAAAACTGGTTTTCCCCGGTAGCGATCGCCTAGAAATATCTTGTCAATATAAAGGTAGACTCCACGATAGCGATCGCCAGTATACTTTTTTACTCCAACACAATATCTTAGGCCAAATTGAAGGAGAGGGTTGGATTTGCCCAGACACTATAGTACAACGTTACTGGGTATTGGGCGATCGCCAGCGTCGTAGCGGTTTTGAAACTCTCCATCAAGTTTCTGAGAATAATTACTATCTAACTAGCGGTATTCTTGCTGGACATTTCCTCACAAGTACCATGGAAGCAAGTTTAGAACGTCAAACATAAACAGTATATTTACGATAAAAATAACAGTTGGAATACTCTAAGTGGAAAGGTAATATAACTTTACACATTCAATTTTTAGTCACTAAATATACTATACACTTGCAATAAGTGATATCATAGGTTGATGTATGAATTAATGTCACAAAAATTTATAAAATTATAAAAAAATGAGAAAACTTTAGTAAGTCCTAGTTTATGTTCGTGAATCTACTGAAGTAGACTAACTCTTACCCTTACTCTATATATTTCCTCTGTGAAAAACTACTCAAACTGAAACCTAGTTAGGTTGTTAACAGAAAGTCTATTTTTTATCATTGTTAAGTTAAGTATTGGAGTCAAGTTTTTCATGTCAGACCCCAACATCGAGCGCTTGCTGAGTAACCGTTACCAGATTCAGGAACTAGTTGGTACTGGAGCAATGGGAAGGGTTTATCGTGCTAAGGATATCTTGTTGGGTGGTGTACCTGTTGCTATCAAGTTTCTTGCTATATCTATACAAAACGAAAAAATGCGCTTACAAGAACGTTTTGAAAGAGAAGCAAAAACTTGTGCTTTACTAGGGCAAAAAAGTATTCATATTGTTCGCGTCATGGACTATGGAGTAGATGAACATAATACTCCATATTACGTAATGGAATATTTACAAGGACAAGGTCTCAGTTCTGTAATTCGGAGTCGAAATATTTCCACATCTAGATTTCTGAGCATGGCCAGACAAATATGTCTGGGTTTACAATCTGCTCACAATGGTATTTCCGTAGATGGAGTTATTTGCACAATTATTCACCGTGATATCAAACCTAGCAATATGCTAGTCATCCAAGATCCCAGTTTTGGAGAACTAGTCAAAGTCCTAGACTTTGGTATTGCTAAGTTAGTCATGTCTGACAGTGATCAAACAAAATTCTATTTGGGTACTTTGGCTTATTCTTCTCCCGAACAAATTGAAGGTAAGGAACTAGACAACCGCTCTGATATTTACAGTTTAGGGGTAATGATGTTTGAAATGCTCACTTCTAAAATGCCACTAATACCAACAAATCACTCCTTCGGAGCATGGTATCAAACTCATAAATTCCAAAAACCAATATCTTTTCAGGAAGCTAATTCCAGTCTTACTATACCCAAGCGGATACAAGACTTGGTGATGGGTTGTCTGGAAAAAAAACCCAGTGACCGCCCCCGAAATATCAAAGTTGACGCCCCGACATCCCCAGCTTTGTTCTGCCAATAGAACCGAGCAAGAGAAGGAGGTCGTCCACTCAGACAAAAGCTCACCTAACTCTATGCCATAGTGGAACCTGAATCTAATCCCCACTGATGCTTGAGAAGCTCTTTGTAGGTCGCTTCCCTAACAACCATCTGCTCGTAAAGCTTAACCAAAAACTCTTGAGCTTGCTCATGGCTCATATCCTTAACTTGAGTGGCAAATGAACGAATGTTGAATTGCTGTTCTAAAGAAAGTTCAATTGGTTGATTCATAGTTAACCCCTAAAAAACAACGCGAACAATAAATATTCAGTAACAGAATGGCTGAAAGCTTTTTCTTTGAGCCTTTAGCTGTCACCAAAGAATTTTTGACTCTGTATTAAGAAAGATAACAATTGTTTGACAAATTGCCCAGTCATTTGTGATTCATTTTTTTGTACTTGGCATTGAATTGAATGTTTCTGGGACGTGTTCATATTTTCCAGTTATGGTTTAGGTAAATTAACCTACGGAAAATAAGCATCATTGATGATTGATCCAATATTAACTCATCTAATTTCGGTAAAGTAAAAAGAGCAAGCAAAACCTTTACTGCATATTCAGTCGGGTTAATACTTGGAGAAGGTTGATAGACGAAAGCTAAATGAGAATAGTATTGGTTGAGAACTTTACAAATGTTAACTCTTTGGATTATGTAAATTAAGCCTCTCATTGAACTTGATGAGGCTTAAAGATATTTGTAGCAATTTGGAAACAGAAAAAAAGCTCAAATTGAACAAAATGATGAGTATATTTACTTTATTTGCGATTAGTTGTTGGTAATTAGTCATCAGTCATCAAAATAACCACCAATTAAACCAATTAAGAATTGTCATCCACAGAAACAAGGATAACCGTGATGTTATCGTGTCCACCTTCTTCCTTTGCTGCTTCAACTAGAGCATAAGCAGCTTTATCTAGTACAGGAGAATTTTCAATACAGCTTTGAATTTGTTGTTCCACAAGTTCTTCTGTTAGTCCATCACTACATAAAAGTAAGCGATCGCCAACTTTGACATCTAATATTTGGATATCCACAAGATCCAAGTCTTCACGTCCTAAACAACGGGATAAGACATGACGATAGGGATGTAACCTAGCTTCCTGGGCGGAAAGATCACCCAGTTTAATCGCTCTAGCTATCCAAGTATGGTCTTCTGTAATTTGCTCTAGTTTTGATTCTCGCAGACGGTATAAACGTGAATCTCCCACATGAGCGCACAAAGGTGTTTCTGGTTTTTCTGGTTGAGAACGTAAAACCACTACCACAATAGTAGTTCCCATGTCAGCACGTTGAGGATGGCTTTGCTGATCTTGTATAATAGCTGTATTGGCAGCCCACAAAGATTGTTCTAATAATTCTTTGGTAGATTGAGAAGATTGCCAATTTGTTGATAAATAAGATTGGATCTCTTGGGTAGCAATACGACTGGCTTCCTCTCCACCAGCATGACCACCCATACCGTCAGCCACTATGAAAAATCGCCCTTCAGGGTCTATATAGTAAGCATCTTGATTATTAGAACGAATAAGTCCCGGATCGGTATAACCCGTGAAGGTAAGTTTCATAAATTTTTTCGGCAATAATTAATACTTATGATCAAAACGGTCAAGGCGGGAAATTAGGCGAATCAGTGTCACTGAGATGACAGCAGCAATTGAACCAAGGACAACTGCTAACCAGATAAAATCATTTACCAGTAAAATAGTAGCTGAAATTGTTAATCCACTGATAATCAGAGCATAACTCATTCCCATCTGAATATTACTCTGCCGTCGTAACAAACGTTCAGTTTCTAAAGATCGGACTCGCATCCGAATGTCGCCACGTTCCAACTTATCTAAAGTATCTTCTAATCGGCGTGGTAAACCCAAAGCAGTATTACTGACTTGTACTGCTTGACGACTTAATTCATTCAAAATGCTATTCCCCTCTAAACCACTATTATTAGTCATAAGTTCCATTGCATAGGGCTGGGCAACTTCCATAAAATTAAACTCTGGGTCTAAACCTTTACCAACTCCTTCTAGGGTAGAAAAAGCCCGCATCACAAAAGTGAAAGTTGCTGGAAATCTGAATGGTTGATTGTAAGCTATTTCATAAAGGTCTTCACTGATGGCTGCTACTGATTGGGCTTCAAAAGGCTTGTCCATAAAGTTATCCAGCATATACTGGACAGAACGTCGCACTGGGCCCATGTCTTCTACTGGTTGAATTGCTCCCAAATTAATCAGAGATTGGACCACGCGATCGCCATCTTTTTGGGCAAGACCAAATAGAGTTTCCATTAAACCTTCACGGACATTGGCTTTAATGCGCCCCATCATCCCAAAATCATAGAAAATTAAAGCACCATCGGGGCTAACTGCCAGATTACCAGGATGAGGATCGGCATGGAAAAAACCATTATTGAGTAATTGGTGTAAATATGCCTGAGCGCCATAACGGGCAATCATTTTTCTATCTACACCAGCAGCCTCTAGAGCCTCATATTGACTCACCTTAATACCTGGAACATATTCTAAGGTAATAATTCTAGATGTAGCATAACGCCAATAAACTCTGGGTACTTTCACCCAATTAAAACTACGAAAATTGCGCCGGAAAGTATCAGCATTGCGACCTTCATTGAGGTAATCAATTTCTTCCCAAAGAATTCGACAACATTCTTCATAAATACCCATCCAATCCCTGCCCTGTCCCCATTTAGGATGGCTTTGAAAATAACGGGCAATACCTTTAAGAATTTGTAGATCAATTTCAAATAGCCGCTTGAGTCCTGGTCGTTGTACTTTGACGACTACTGATTCTCCAGAATGTAGAATTGCTTTGTGTACCTGTCCTAAACTAGCAGCAGCCAGGGGAACAGGTTCAAAACTCTGGAATAATTGTGGGATTTTTTTACCTAATTCTTGCTCAAGAATAGTTTCTACTTGCTCATAGCTAAATGCTGGGACTCTATCCTGCAACTTAGATAGTTCTTCTACATATTCACTGGGGAAAATATCAGCACGGGTAGAGAATAATTGGCCAACTTTAATAAAGGTTGGTCCTAAGTCCAAAAATGTGTTTCTGACCCAGATAGCTTGGGCTTTACGTCTAGCCGCTTGTTTAGCTTCCGTGACACCACCAGGATAACTCCAGTTTTTATTATACCGCCAAATTTTGAACATGAAGGTCAAAACAAATGACCAAATATCTATAAAGCGGCGTTTACTGGAGTATTTTTCCCGATTCCAACGGTAAGCTTTTCCTGAATAACCTTGTTCCATATTGTTGTGATACCGTTGGGTATTCATTGAATTAGTGGTCAAAGCAGACACTCAGCTTCCTAAAATTTAGCAATTCGTGTGAGGTAGGGAGATGGGAGGGTGGGGATATGGAGAGATGGGGAGGCTAATAACCCAATCACCTCTTCCCCAATCACCAATCACCTCTATTTTGACGTACTGCGGTAATTTTGTAGTTCAGTTCTTAATAGGGCAATTTCTGCTCTAAGTTCGTCAATTTCCGTTTGTAAGTCAATCGAACCCCCATCAAAACCACTATTACTATTTGTGGTTGTACCATTTTCTGAGTTTGCTGTAGCCCGATTAGCCCGTTCTATTACTTCATCTGTAAATTGGCGTAAATGCTCTCTAGCTTCAGCATCAAATTTACCAAGTTCACTTAAAGCGTCAGTGAGGGCTACTTCTACGCGCTCGTTAATTACTTCTGCTACTGCTCTGCCTACAAAAAAGGCTTGCACAAGAGGGTTAGGAGAGTTATTCATAAATTTTTGTAAAGTTGCTCCGCAAGAGAATTATAACTTGCATTCAGTCCATGATGTTGAACATCATTCACGAGTTTATCCGTACTGCCCCTATTTTTAGTTTGTATATTTAGATTCTTTTTAGAATATAGTGACTGACAACAGCTTTTTCTATATTTTTAATGAGAATAATTAATATTTAGTCTCGAAAGCTCAAAAACTCAGATATGTAAGCTATTTGCGTTTTTTAGTATTTATGTATTAGTAAAGATATGATCAATAGTTGGTGACATCAAATAGGTAGAATATAACGTCAGTAGTATAGAGCAGGTATATCTAGCCCGTGAAGATATTTATATATCATACTCCAGAATTAACCCCAACTGAGGAAGCGCCAGAATGCGCGATCGCCGTCGATGTCCTGCGAGCCACTAGCACAATGGCAACAGTTTTAGCAGCTGGAGGCGAGGCTGTGCAAGTTTTCAGTGATTTAGATAAACTCGTAGCAGTGAGCGAACAATGGCCATCTGAAAAACGATTACGGGCTGGAGAAAGAGGCGGTAGTAAGGTGGCTGGCTTTGATTTAGGGAACTCGCCGCTAGATTGCACCGCAGAGTTAGTACAGGGAAAACGCATATTTATTAGTACCACTAATGGTACTCGTGCTTTGCAGCGGATAGAAAATGCGCCTATTGTTTTAGCCGCAGCTTTAATTAATCGAGATGCTGTGGTGCGCTTTCTTTTAGAAAAGCAACCAGAAACAGTCTGGATAGTTGGTTCTGGGTGGGAAGGTAGTTTTTCCTTAGAGGATACGGTTTGTGCTGGTGCGATCGCCCATAGTATTTGGCAACAAGGCAACGATTCTTTAGAAGATATAACTGGTAATGACGAAGTTACCAGTGCGATCGCTCTTTATTCTCAGTGGCAAAATGACTTACTAGGATTATTTCACCAAGCTAGTCATGGTAAACGACTACTGCGTTTAGAATGCCTTGAAGATTTAAAATATTGTTCTCAAACCGATATTTTAGATGTTTTACCAATTCAGCACGAACCAGGAGTTCTCAAAAGCCATACATAAGCCAGTAGGGGTTTAGCACTGCTAAATCCCTATAAGAGCTAAACCCCTATAAGAGTCAGAATTAGTAATTAAATTTTCTCCCCATTTCTCAATCTCCTCATTTTCCTGATCTAATACTTGATAATGGCACACCTAACCAGCCGAAAAAGTTTTCTTCCTGAGTCTGATCAGGATTTTCTACTGCTTGTAACTTATATTTAGTAGGATGTTGCGGCTCTAACGTAACAGAATATTGACGTAATTCATCTTGATGGAAAACTACAATTTCGATCACATCATGCGCTTGATAATCTTGTAATCGCTCATTTAATTGATTTGCTCCCACCTTCATGCCATTAATTGCTAACAACTCATCTCCGGCATCAATACCTGCTGCTTGTGCAGGTGAACTCATCTCTACAAATTTAATTATTTCCTTACCATTTTCGGTTTTAATCCTCACTCCTAAATAGGGTGTTTGATCATATTCTGCTACCAATTGGATACCAAAAGGTTGCAAGTATTGATTAAATGGTAAATCATCTAATCTGTGAATATAACACTTAAAGAAATCAGCTAAATCTATTCCGGCTACAGATTCAATTACGGCTTGTAATTGTTGGGCAGTATAACCAATTTCTTCCTGACCAAATTGCTCCCACATTTTTACCATTACATCATCAAATGAACGTTGATTTTGATGAAGGGAGCGAATCAATAAATCTAGTAAAAGTGATACCATTTCTCCTTTTAAATAGTAGGAAATTTGGGAATTACCACTATTAGCATCTGGGCGATATAGTTTAATCCAAGCATCAAAACTAGATTCAGAAAGTATTTGGACTTTACGTCCTGGAGTTTTCAAATATTTAGTAATTTCTTGATTGAGATGATTGAAATATGATTTGATATCATAAATTCCTGCCCGAAAAGGAATCACTAAATCATAATAACTTGTAGTTCCTTCACAAAACCACAGAGAATCTGTATAGTTTTCTTGATCATAATCAAAAGTCTCCAAACCTTGGGGACGAATTCGCTTCACATTCCAAAGATGAAAAAATTCATGAGCTACTAATTGAATGAAACGTTCATATTTATCTTGATTACGAAATCCAAAGCGATGATAAATCAAGGAACAAGAATTTTTATGTTCTAATCCTCCATAGGCTTGATACAAAAGATGTAAGATAAATACATATCGTTGATACGGTAAACCACCAAACATTTCTGCTTCAACTTCAATAATTCTGCTAAAGTCTTCCAGCAGTTTTTCATGTTGGTAATTTCCCTGTCCCCAAATTGCTAATTCATGGGTTTTTCCTAATATCTCAAAGTTAAATATTTCATGGCTACCAATTTCAAAAGGAGTATCAACTAAAGTATCAAAATCCTTGGCTATAAATGTATTTACTTCTTCTTTAACTGAGGGTAAACCTGTAGTGATTTGCCATTGTGGGGTTGGTGGTACAATAGTGATATTAATGGGTTGATCTTCCCAATCTAAAATTCTTAAAAATAGTGCCGCACCATTAAAGTAACCATGAGTATTGTCTAAATGATTGGTGCGTACTGTTAGCTCATTGGCAAATACACGGTAACGGAGGATAACTTCAGAAGCATCTCCTTTTTCTACTTGCCAATTATTTTTACTAATTTTCCGCCATGATAAAGTTTCAGCCCCTGCAAATGCGGCAAAATCTTGTAAATTTTTGGCATATTCTCGCACCAAGTATGAACCAGGTGTCCATACTGGCATTTTCAAATTAATTACAGATAATGGGTAGTTGAAAATATGCAAAGTTACCTCAAACAGATGGGTTTCTGGTTGAGGCATTGCTACCCAATAGTGAATAGATGACTGGACTGCCTGAGTTTGGGAGTCTAGATGGGCTACTGTTGCTTTATTCATGACGACTGCCGAGTCTAGGGAGGGTTATTAGTCTATAGTCAACAGTTCATAGATAATAGTCAATAGTCAATATTTCTTTAGCAGATGGTTACTCAAGACTCAGTACCAATCAAGCTTAGAATTTGTTAGCTAAATTTACCATTTGTGGGAAATTCACAATATATATGGAATTTTTCGCAGTGTCAATTTTTATCCATTGTTTTTCGTTGAGCTTTTCTATAATTTTGGTAGTTTCATCTAGGGTAATTTCCGTAACTTCTGCTAAGTCTTTAAAGGGAATATACAAAATTTCTTTGCCTTGGGGTGAATTTTTTCCATAGTTTTCAGCCAAACTAACTAAGGTGTGAGCTAGTTTAATCGCTGGTGGGCAAGACCTCATCTGTAGGCGGATATTAATTTGCCTGACCCGGCGTACCATTAGTTGTAACATCCGATGATGTAATTGTGGATCTTTAAACAGTATTTGAATAAACCGTTCTCTAGATATAGTGAGCAATTTAACTGGTGAAAGAGATATAACATCCGTTGAGCGTGGAGATTCATCTAAAACCGCCATTTCGCCAAAGAAGTCACCCCGACCTAAAATTGCTATTGCTACGGAATCTTCACCACTGGTACGTCTGACTTTTACCCACCCGGATACTAGGAAGTAGACTGCATTACCCCAAGTATCTTCCATTAAAACTGCTCTTCCAGCAGGGTATTCGTGTTCAACTGCAACGTTGATCAACCATTCCAATGTTTGTGGATTGGCTGTGTTCAACAAGGGGAAAATATCGCTAAAAACCTCGGTTTGCATGAAATATTCACAAGGAATGAATTCAATTTAATATACGGGATATTTGAGATAGTAAAAGGCAAACAACTTTGATCACAAGGCCTGGCAGTCAGTAAATTTTTTTACTAACTGTTTATGGCTGTTGTAAATTGTTTTAGCTTAGACACTGGCTCTACAGTAGCATAAGTCATAAGTAGTTTGCCAATACTATTAATATTATGTCTGGTTTTATGTTTAATTAATCACCGAAGACATGAAAGATAAAAGGCAAGGGAAAGATAAATTTCTCCCTCGTTTCCTTCATGTTGATAGGGCTGCATGGCGTAAGCTATTCTTTACCTCTCAAAGTTTGAGCAGTTAGATACACTTTTGTCCATTCACCCATAACTTGATGAGTTTTGATTTGTAAATTTTCAGCTACAGTTTCTATGGAATTCCCTGCTTTTCTGAGTTTAAGAATCTCTTTACCTAAAGGAGTGATTTTTGCTTCTAGTTGCTGCCATTGAATTTGGGTTAAGCCTAAGTTATGTTCTTGTAAGGACGTTGCCAGCCAATTATCTACCAGTTCGGGTTTACCTTTGATCGCAAATACACGTACGGCGTGATAGCTGATTTTTTCTCTGAGTCTGTACACTTCTTTGATGGGCTTATTGAGTTTTTTGGCTATTTCTTCTTGGGGTTTACCTTGTAGGTATAGTTTGAGCCAGTCTACTGCCTGTTGTCCTAAGTTTTGCAATAGGTATTCTTCAAATTCCTGGTTGACTGCTTGACGCAGGGATTGTTGTTCCTCTAATTGTTGTGCTTCTTGATATTCAGCGATCGCTTGATTGTCAACTAAGTTCAGTGGATTATCTGTGTCGTCTGAAAGAACTTCGTCAGAAACCAGTCTAATTAAGTCGTTCACTGGAACTTGGGTTAAACCACCACGCTGAATCCGCCGCAGGTAGTTGACAAAACGATACGCTAATAAAGGCTGGTTACGTACTGGACGCAAACAATATTCTTCAATGCTGGCAAAGAGTAAGGTGTCTTGCAATCTTCGATCTTGACTAATTGCTGATATATCTGACATCTGCTGTTTCATGTATGAATCGCTTTGCAGCAGTTCTTGAAGTAGCTCTTGCAAGACATCAATTACACTGCGTTGGCGATCGCGGCTGAGGGAAATCCAAGTCTGAATTTTATTTCTCAGTGTAATTACGCTGCCTAACCGACTGATTAGGTTACGATATGCCCGATCTCGTCCCATTCCTAAGTATCGTTGTCGTAAGATTCGCCAGCGATATTCCATTGCTTGTTTA
This sequence comes from Okeanomitos corallinicola TIOX110, assembly GCF_038050375.1. Lineage (NCBI taxonomy): Bacteria > Bacillati > Cyanobacteriota > Cyanophyceae > Nostocales > Aphanizomenonaceae > Okeanomitos > Okeanomitos corallinicola. Next base: position 3,645,784 of record NZ_CP150886.1, read on the forward strand.
GCAACTTCTAACTCTTTGGGGTTGAGTTGAGAAAGTCTGGTTGAGTCTAAGCCCAATAACCAAAGTATGATACTCTGTCTAGCTGCCTCACTTTGTTCTGGGCATTCAGCCTCAAGTCGTTTTTGCCAATATTGGGCTAGGTTTGCCTCATCTTTTCCCATAATGAGATTGCGCTCCTCGAAACTCCGATTTAAAGTTTGCATCACAACCCCCATACCAACGTAAATAATAAACTAGTAGTTTTGCTTTCAAAATCTATCTCGCATGACTTATCAAAAAATTTTGATACTGAAAATTCTTTATTAAGTTGTGCTTGACTGAAATAATTAATGAATTTTTAGTTGAAGTCTTTTGCCTTTTTCATCTCAGGCTAAAAAGGTAAAAATGATTTGCTTTGATTAATCTTTACTTTTGACGGATGTTTACCTGTGTTAGTTTCAAGTTTTTGTAATTATTTGCCTCAAACTTGTTTACAAGTCTTGACATTTATTAGATAATAGGAAGATAGACTAAAAAAATTGACCCTGCATTACTTTATATAAGCGCATATTTGATAGCACAATGAGATCCCCTAATTTATCGTAATTCAAGAAATTTAACAGATAAAATTAACAACCTGTTTTGATTTTCTATCAAAAAGCATTTTCCCAAGTAGCTGAGGAGCTAATTTGGTGAACTCAGAAATCTCCTAACTAATTCAGTATTCAGAATATTACTATAAATAGGTAATGTACTTACTGTGACAGAGATCACTTAGATACAGTAATTATTGTTAACTATTTGAGTGATTAAATCATAAGTTGATGATTTGGTGAATCATTTTTTATTTTTTATCAGTCACAGAGTGCAGGTTGTAGGACGGGAGGAAAACAACCAGTCATTAGGTAAAAATCACCATAATACCTCTAACTATGCAGTTCATACTCACATTTAAGCCTGTTACCTATCACCTGTACTGCTGGAAAGTTGAATTTATCTGACGTTGGCTGATCTAATCACTGGATTTTCTACAGAGTCACGATACTGCTGAACTTGATCCGTGTAAGCAATAGGAAGAACTGCCTCTACGTTTTCATGGGGACGGGGAATGATCACCCAGGATTCTAGAGTACCACCATGTACGTTTTCTACTGCTTCTACACCAGCAGCCATAGCAGTTTTCACTTCAGAAACATCACCACGAATATTTACGGTAAACCTGGCACTACCAACTCTGATGTAACCTACTAGGGTAACTCGGCCAGCTTTTACCATTGCGTCTGCTGCTGCTAATACTGCGGGAAAACCCTTTGTTTCTAACGATCCAACTGCTTGTAGTGACATTACTAAGCTCCTTTATAAATAAAATTATTGGCTACAAGTTAATTTGACAAAGCTGTAAGACCAACTTTGTAGGACAACTTGTTTAGAAGATCCGGAAAGGTTCAGATTTAGAAGTGAAGTGGATAGGTAGAATTACTTCTATATTTTCTGGAGGATTGGGAACTATATAATGGGTGATTACTTGACCACCATAAACTTCCTCTCCAGAAGTTATTCCTGCTTCCATTGCCCTGTTAACTTCCGAGACACGACCCCTCACTGCTACTAACAAGCGTCCGCTTTCTGCGATGCCATAGTAGACGATGGTGACAGCGGCAGATTTAACCATTGCGTCTGCGGCTGCGAGTACACAGGGAAAGCCTAAAGTTTCGATTACGCCAACCGCCATTGGCATGGCTTGATTCTCCTCAAATCAGGGTGATATATATTGTACGAGGCTTTGGTACTCATTTTGTCATTTGGCAAGATTTTCTTTTTGCTGATGGGTATTCCAGATCATGTACACTAATTTTTATGTTTCCAAGTTTTTTACCCGCTGCCGTCGGGGGGTTGACAGAACCCACTTCTATTGCCTTGGCCCAAAGTATCCAAAGTCAAGGAATTGCTACACCTTTGAGTCCTGAACCAATTTCCACTACTTACGTACATGAAGGTAGTGGAGGTATTCCGATTTTATTAGTGCATGGTTTTGATAGTTCGGTGTTGGAGTTTCGCCGACTTATACCTTTGTTAGCAGAAAAAAATCAGGTTTGGGCAGTGGATTTGCTGGGCTTTGGTTTTACAGATAGACAGCCAGATGTAGCTTATAATCCTTTGGCCATTAAAACCCATTTATACTATTTTTGGAAAACCCTAATTAACCAACCAGTAATTTTGGTAGGTGCTTCTATGGGTGGTGCGGCAGTAATTGATTTTACTCTTACATACCCGGAAGTAGTGCAAAAACTTATTTTAATTGATAGTGCAGGGTTAAAAGGTGGTTCGGCGTTAAGTAAATTGATGTTGCCCCAATTATATAATTTAGCAGCAGAATTTTTACGTAATTCCAAGGTAAGGGAGCGTATTTGTCGTTCTGCGTATTATGACAAATCTTTGGTTTCCCCAGATGGGTTACTTTGTGCAGAGTTACATCTAAAAATGCCTGACTGGGATAAATCTTTAATTGCTTTTACTAAAAGCGGTGGTTACTCAGCTTATCAATTAAAACAATTAGCAAATATTCAACAACCTACCCTAATTTTGTGGGGTGATCATGACAAAATTCTCGGAACTAAGGATGCGCCAAAATTTCACAAAGCAATCCCCCAAAGTCAACTAATTTGGATTAAAGATTGTGGACATATTCCCCATGTGGAAAAAGCGGAAATTACAGCACAATACATTAACTCAGTGCTGAGTTAATATTTTTAGTTATCCTGTCGTCTAACGGCGAGTATTAAATCAAGAATCCCCGTATTTCTAAGTCGGGAAATGTTAATTTTGTCATAATTATAATTCTAAATCCGATGAGAATTGCCATTATTGGATGTGGTTATGTTGCTGATCAGTATCTAAACAACATCAAATCCCATCCCGAATTTATTGTTCAGGGAGCTTTTGATCAGAATCCCCATCGAAGAGATGAGTTTTGTCAGTATTTCTCTCTCCAGGCTTATCCAACATTAGAAGCGGTGATGGCGGACTCATCAGTGGAAATGATCCTGAACCTGACCAATCCTAGAAGTCATTTCTCTGTGTCTGCTGCTGCTATTAACGCCAATAAACACGTTTATACTGAGAAACCGCTGGGAATGGATATGAAGGAAGCACGTCTTCTCATAGATATGGCCAGAGAAAAAAATGTCAGACTGGGTTGCGCTCCCTGTAGTGTATTAAGTGACACAGCCCAAACCCTTTGGAAAGCTATCAGAGAGGGGGCTATTGGCAAAGTGCGATTAGTTTATGCCAACTTCGACGATGGCATGATTGCTCCCAAGATGAAACCTTGGTCATGGCAAACTAAATCCGGGGCTTATTGGCCTGCCAAGGATGAATTTGAAATAGGTTGTACCTATGAACACGCAGGTTACTTTCTCACCTGGTTGGCTGCCTTTTTTGGACCAGCACAAAGAGTAACAGCATTTTCTTCTTGCCAAATACCAGATAAGGGAATTCCAGTTGATCAGATGGCACCAGATTTTTCCGTTGGCTGTCTTGAGTATAATGACGGTGTTGTTGCCAGAGTGACGGCGGGATTAGTTGCTCCTAAGGATAAATCTCTCACGGTGATTGGGGATGATGGAGTTCTCTTTGTTCCTTATTTACGTAATGATCAAGAATCTGTGTTAATTCACAGAGATACCGATTATGAAAATCTTCAACTTGTCGAGCGGCTACAAATTAAGATCCAGGCAAAGCTGGAGTATGCAGCCAAACGCTTGAAAATACCAACTGGTAACTTGGGTTATTATCAACGGTATCCAATGCTTAAAGGTAAATCATTTCAGCCTGCTGGGTCGCTCAAGTTTGTTGATTTCTTCCGAGGTCCACAGGATATGTTGGATGCAATCAAGAATAATCAACCCCATCGTCTATCTGGCGAGTTAGGACTTCATATTGTTGAATTGATTGAATGTCTCCAATATCCGCAAAAATTTAACTATCACAAAGAAATTGAAACCACTTTTCCCGCTATTGAGCCTTTGATATAAAGTTGTTTTCGGTGACTATGATGATTTGGCGTTGCTGATTAAGAGTATGATTTTTTTTCACGCAGAGGCGCGGAGAGTAAGAGTTTCATTTTTTGATTTTTCAATTTCATACTTCAATTCAGCACCGCTGATGATTTAATTTTGTCCAGCAGTTGATGAATTAATAGTGATTCATTGAGAGGCATGACTGGACTTTCTTTTAACCCTAAACGCAAACAACGCATGGTTTCTTCGGCTTCTCTGATCAGGCCGATGCTGGCAGGATTGGTAGATTGTGGTAATAAACTGGTGATGGGTTTGGCTATCCTTGTTAACTTCCGGCCAATTCGCTGTGTTAATCCCATTCTTGGACTTTTGTTGCTCAACACCCGCATATCTGTTGCATCTATAAATGGTGATGGGATGTAAATACTTCCATCTGTACCAAAAATATGAACATCATTAGAGTTTGTGGTGTTGATACTGATACTGATAGAAACAGTATGATGTGGATAAATGAGGATTACTGCACAATTAACATCAACTCCTGCATCTGTGCAAATTAACTGACATTGATAATTTTGCGGTTCACCAAATAAGAAGAAAGCTAGGCTCAGAGCATAACAGCCAAAACCAAGCATTGCCCCATGTCCATCTTCTGGTTGTCCTAGCTTTGATAAATCCTTTTGGTAGCCGATTCCTATGTTCACGGAACAGACTTTTCCAATATGCTGATCTTGAATCAGTTTTCTGCATTCTTGGATAAACGGATTAAACCGCATCCACATCGCTTCCATACAAAATAGACCACAAGAGCGGGCTTTTTCTACTACTTGGGATGCTTCTTCCCATGAACGAGTAAATGGTTTTTCGCAAAGAATAGCTTTGCCGCTATTTAGGGCTTGGAGGCAGTGTTCATAATGTAAATTTGTAGGCGTAGCAATGTAAATTACGTCAATTTCTGGATCGTTAAAAAATTCATCTAGGGTTCGATGTGCATGAGTAAAGCCGAATTTTTGGGAGAACCAGACTGCATGATCGGGATTTCTAGAAACTACAGATTGTTTGACTGCACTATTAATTTCTGCCAAACTACAAGCAAAATTTTGAGCAATTTTACCAGTACCGAGAATCCCCCATCTTATGTTTTGAATATCTGAATTCATGAAAATTTCTCTGATACACGACCAGCCCAATCATACCATGCTTGATTCATTCTCTCTTGCTCATTTAAAACTACATTTTTACTACACTAAATAAATTGCAAGGTGTTAATGAATCATGTTAAACATCTAATCAAATAACCAGGTTTTATCCTTAAATTCATCATTGCTTGTGTTTGATTTAATCACTACCCTTGGTGCTGGTCTGTAGGATTTGTGGGGATTGATTATTATAGATTTTGAGCTTTCTTTAACAGGTGGTTTAGCTATTTCTTTTGTTGGTTCTGGAACAGGTTTGTTTTTGATATCTTTCATTTCTGCAATTAGTTGAGAATTAGATTCTGCTAATTGTAAGGCTGTTTTTTTAGTTTCATAAAGTTCTTTAGCTAATCTTTCAGCTAAGGTTTTTTGTTCAGATAAAGCTGTTTTTAATTCAGAGATTTCCTGTTGTAAATCAACTTCTTGATTTTGGTGTTGTTCTAGAGTTGCTTGTAAATCTTCAATTGTGAATTCTAAGTCTGATTTAGTGGGAGTGCTTGAATCTGTAGATGTTGTTTTTGCTGTAACTTCTTCATCTTGAGATACATCAGATTCTATGACTTTCTCAGCAGTCACGTCAATTGCAGGTTCAACGGGAGATGGTGTAAATTTTTGAGTTTCTTCTTGTAATAAATCAGTGAGACGTTTCTTAGCCATGATTTCCTTTAAATTATGCTGTACTGATAAATAATTGCTGGATGGTACAAATCCCCAAATTTACAGGTGGAGTAAATCCTGATGTCGAATTAATAATTGCTTTTTTGGGACTTGAGAAATTAAACGCAGATGGACGTAGATAAACGCAGATGTTTTAGATGTTTTGTTTAACCTGTTATTTCTGGTTTCATTTTCGCTTCTAAAAATTCTAAGAGACTATTTACATCTTTACCAATTTGTTCAAAACATACCTTTGGTGTTGGTTCTGGTGCAAATTGAATTAATTTAATTTCTCCTTTACCAATTCCAATCATCACTACTTCTATTTCTGGGTTATTATTATCAATAATACCGAGAATTTCTTGGAGTCGGTTTTCAACTCGATCATTTAATTTTTCGATTTCAATTTGGGGACAATAAACAAAATGGGGCTGGGGTTGTAAATCTATGCCGATAGTACCTTTGCTATTGCCATTTTCTAACCATAAACCCCAAAATAAAGCAGCTACTTCCTGTTGATTTTCTTTGACAAATCTATCTATTTGTCGCCGCCATTTGGTATCCCCTTCTTCTGTTTTGCCACTACTAAACATAATAATTGGTAATTTGTAATTCTTAATTCGTAATTTTTATTTTCTCTATTTCTATTTTAACCCAGATTGTACACGCCAGAGGCTGGAGTAAACACCATTTTTTTCTAGTAGTTGTTCGTGAGTTCCTGACTCTATTAATTCTCCATGTTCCATCACATAAATACAATCAGCATTACGGATGGTAGAGAGACGATGCGCGATCGCAATAGTTGTCCGATTTACTGTTATCCTTTCTAAAGAACGTTGAATAGCAGCTTCTGTCTCATTATCTACTGCGGATGTCGCTTCATCCAAAATTAGAATCGGTGGATTTTTGAGAACTGCACGAGCTATAGCTATGCGTTGTTTTTGTCCCCCAGATAATTTTTGCCCCCTCTCTCCCACAATTGTCTCATAACCTTGGGGCAAACCCATAATAAAATCATCTGCTTCTGCCACTTTTGCAGCCGTGATAATATCTTCATTGGTAGCTTCAAATGTACCGTAGGCGATATTTTCGGCTACTGTACCATGAAACAAAAACACATCCTGACTAACCAAACCAATACAACGGCGTAAATCCCTTAAATTTAAACTTTGTAAATCCACACCATCTAGATAAATTTTACCATGCTGTGCTTCATAAAATCGCAGTAAAAGTTTAACTAAAGTGCTTTTACCCGAACCTGTAGAACCAACAATAGCAATGGTATTTCCCGCTGGAATTGATAAAGATAAATGTTTAAGTATTGGTGGACGTTCATAATAGGCAAAAGTCACATTGTTAAATTCAACTTCCCCCCGTACCATATCAATGGGTAAATTAATATTTCCTGTGTGAATAGCTACTGGAGTATCTAACAAATTCATCACCCGATTTGTAGAAGCCATAGCCCTTTGATATAAGTCAAAAGTATCACCTAATCTGGTTAAAGGCCACAATAATAATTGTACCAAAAATACCAAAGAACTATAAGCACCTACCGCTAATTTACCATCAATTACTTGCATTCCTCCAGATACTAAGAGAATTGTAAAGGCTGCTAAGATTAGTGTTCTAATAATGGGAATATAAGCAGCAGAAAGAGAAATTGCTTTGGCATTACTCAAGCGATAAGCATCACTTTCTAATTCCACCCTTGAGGCTTCATAATCTTCGGAAGTAAAACTTTTAATAGTAGTAATTCCGCTCAGATTATTAGACAATCTACCATTTAGTAAGCCTACCTTTTCCCTGACATCAGCATAGCGAGGCGCAAGAAACTTTTGAAAAGCTACCGAACCACCTAGAATAAAAGGCATGGGTAACATTGCCATCCAAGCCACACCAGGAGCTAAAATAAAAAATGTGCTACCGACAATTAAAATCGTGGTAATAACTTGAATAATATCATTTGCACCCACATCTAAAAAACGCTCTAATTGGTTGACATCATCACTCAGGATAGACATTAAACCGCCTGTACTACGTTCTTCAAAATAGGCTAATTCCAACTCTTGCAGATGTTTGTAAGCATCCAGGCGTAAATTATGCTGAATATTCTGTCCCAAATTTCGCCATAACAACTTGTAGCGATATTCAAAAAATGATTCTAAAATCCAAGTAACAACCGTAAGCAGAGATAAAACAACAAATTGTCCAGAAATATTTTTAATACCCAACTGAGCAATGATAGAATCTTGTTGTTTGACAACAACATCTACAGCAATCCCAATTAATGCCGGTGGTGCTAAATCAAAAACCTTATTGCAAACCGAAGCACCCACAGCCAGCCAAATTTGTCGCTGATATTTATGTCCGTAGTTAAGCAGGCGTTGCAGGGGATGTCCAGAATGCCTATGCCTTCTTGATGCCTTGTGAGATTTTATTCCTATAGCCACTAGCTGTTCACGGTTTTGTGCAGTTAATGTTACCACAAATTCGTCGTTAAAATTCAGAAATAAGCAAATGGTGATCAATAAAAGCTAAATTTCCGATCAATTGAGAAGAGTTGAGTAGAAAATTTACAACAGCTTATTTCAGTATTTAGTTTTTTAGCTTCTTACTGACTACTGACAGTTGGAATTTTGTGTTACTTTACTCAAAAATCAGTATCTACTAGGAGATATAATCTTGAGAAATCAACAATTTGCAAGTTTGCAAACTTCAATTATAGGGATAATAGCTGCTATCTTAGTAATTTTGGGCTTAAACTCCTTTGTAATTCTGAACCCTGGACAAGCAGCAGTAATAAGCATCTTAGGAAAGGCTAGAGATGGGGTTTTAACAGAAGGTATTCACCTCAAACCACCATTTATCTCAGTGATAGATGTGTATGATTTAACGGTTCAAAAATTTGAAGTTCCCGCCGAAAGTTCTACCAAAGATTTGCAAAATCTGACTGCTAGATTTGCTATTAACTTTCGGATTGACCCTATACAAGTAGTTGAAGTGAGGAGAAAACAAGGTACACTAGAAAATATTGTTTCTAAAATTATTGCACCCCAAACCCAGGAAGCATTTAAAATAGCAGCAGCAAAACGCACAGTTGAAGAAGCAATTACGAAAAGAACTGAATTAAAAGAAGATTTTGATCAGGCATTAGGCGATCGCTTGGATAAATATGGGATAATCGTACTAGATACGAGCGTAGTTGACCTCACATTTTCTCCAGAATTTGCGCGAGCAGTGGAAGAAAAACAAATTGCGGAACAGCGAGCGCAAAGAGCCGTCTACATAGCTAGAGAAGCCGAACAAGAAGCCCAAGCAGATATCAACCGCGCCAAAGGTAAAGCCGAAGCACAAAGACTCTTAGCAGAAACTCTCAAAGCTCAAGGAGGAGAATTGGTTTTACAAAAAGAAGCTATCGAAGCTTGGAGAACAGGTGGCGCGCAAATGCCAAAAGTGTTAGTTATGGGTGAAGGTTCTCAAAGTAGCGTACCTTTCATTTTCAACTTGGGGAAAATGTCCAACTAAATTTGATTTGATTGGTATACACAATCACAGTATTCATGGATTAAAAGTAAGTGTGGGTTTAGCATTGTCAAACCCATACTTAATTAAAAATAATCATCACATCAAGAAACAGCAAATGGAAGATTTTTTAAAAGATATAGAGTATGATAATCGAAATTTTATTTTATTTTTACTACATATCCTGAATCTCTCAATCACAGTCCACACAATATCTGGAATGACTATTTAATTTCTACTTTAGTTAGGTCTATCTTAACCATCTATCATCTACCCATCTTCTGTTGCTTTTTGCCTGTCTACACCAGTAAATTTACAAATCAAATAGCCCTATGTCAACTTCCAACAGCACCACCCTTACCGTTTCCGAAGCTAAGAAAATCCTCAACAAATTCAACTGTTTAGACATAGCTCCAATCCTCAAGCCACTAGAAAAAGCCCTAACTCGTCAGGCTATAATTTTACTGACTAAACTCTCTGACTACCAAATTTTAGGTATTTGTGCAGATACAGCAGAAGAGGGAATTTTAGCCATGAAAACCTTTTCTCACGCTTTTGGTTATCAAGCCCCAGATAACTTACCACAGCCAGAGGGTCCAGTTTACATCAAACTAAACGGTAAAAATGGACTATGTTATTTAGATTCCTATGCCGGTCATCATCGTGGTGTATTGGTTTCTTGTCAATCCTACAAAGAAGGGGGAGTAAATGAAATGTATGGACATTTACCCTTAGACTTATTTGTGGGATAAGAAAGAATAGGTGACAGGTGACAGGTGACAGAAAACTGTTTTTCCCAATCACCAATCACCAATTAATAAATTAAGAAAATTTTATGAGTATTATTACACTACAATCAGTTAAAAAAGATTTTGGGATCAAAGAAATTTTAAAAGATGCCACATTTAGTATTGATACTAACGATAAAGTTGGTTTAATTGGTACTAATGGTTCTGGTAAATCTACCCTATTAAAAATGATAGCGGGACTAGAATCAATTGATAGCGGACAAATTTTAACTAACTCCGGTGCTAAGATTATCTATTTACCTCAACAACCAGATATCGTCGAAAATCTCACAGTTTTAGAACAGATATTTGCTGATAGTGGTGAACACACAACTTTAGTAAGAGAATATGAAGAACTCACTGATAAATTAGCTCATTATCCTGAAGATAGTGTGTTAATGTCCCGTTTATCTAATGTGATGCAGCGCATGGACTCAACCGGTGCATGGGACTTAGAAACTAATGCTAAAATCATTCTTACTCAATTAGGAATTACCGACTTTGATGTGAAAGTTGGCACTTTATCAGGAGGTTATCGAAAACGTATTGCACTAGCAACAGCTTTATTAGCTGAACCAGATGTATTACTAATGGATGAACCTACAAACCATCTGGATGCTTTATCTGTGGAATGGTTACAAAGTTACTTAAACCGCTTTCGCGGAGCATTATTTTTAATTACTCACGACCGTTATTTTTTGGATAAAGTAACTAATAGAATTATCGAAATTGATCGTGGTGATATTTTCAGTTATTCTGGCAATTATTCTTATTATTTAGAAAAGAAAGCTTTAGCAGAAGAATCTGCTGTGAGTAGTCAACAGAAACATCAAGGTGTATTACGTCGAGAATTAGAATGGTTAAAAAGAGGGCCAAAAGCCAGAAGCACCAAACAAAAAGCGAGAATCCAACGCATCGAAGCTATGAGAGAAACTGAGTTTAAACAAACTCAGGGTAAAGTTGATATTTCTACAGTTGGCCGGAGAATAGGTAAAAAAGTTATTGAACTGAATAATATTACCAAAGCCTATAACAACAGAACTTTAATTAATGACTTTACCTACGAATTTAGTCCTGAAGATAGAATAGGAATTATTGGTGGGAATGGTGCTGGTAAATCAACTTTAATGAATATTATCACCGGATTAATTCAACCAGATTCTGGGACTGTAGAAATTGGTAGCACTATTCACATTGCTTATTTTGATCAACATTCTGAAGAATTGCTATCAGCAGTTAATGAAGATCAGCGCGTGATTGACTACATTAAAGAAGAAGGGGAATTTATCAATATCGCTGATGGCACAAAGATTACCGCTTCCCAAATGTTAGAGAGATTTTTATTTCCTGGAAGTCAGCAATATGCACCTATTAATAAACTTTCTGGGGGAGAAAAACGGAGGTTATTTTTGTTGCGTTTGCTAATTAGTGCGCCGAATGTTTTGATTTTAGATGAACCTACAAATGATTTAGATGTACAAACACTAGCGGTTTTAGAAGATTATTTAGAAGATTTTTCTGGTTCTGTAATTGTAGTTTCCCATGATCGGTATTTTTTAGACCGAACTGTGGATACTATTTTTGCATTAGAAGAGGGTGGAAATTTAAGACAATATCCTGGCAATTATTCGGTTTATTTAGATTATAAAAAAGCAGAAGAAGCAGCACAACAACAGGAAGCAGCTACTACCCAAGAAAAACCCAAAAATAATACTGAGGAAAAATCCAATTCTTCAGAAGTAGAACCTAAAAAACGTCGTCGCTTATCTAATTGGGAAACAAAAGAATTTGAGCAGTTAGAAGGTAAAATTGCCCAGTTAGAAGCAGAAAAAGCAGCAGTGGAAAAAGAACTACTGAATGTTTCTCCAGGCAATTATACCCAAGTGCAAAAGTTATATGAACAGGTAGAAGCACTCAAGCAAGCTGTGGATGCAGCTACAGAACGCTGGTTAGAATTAGCGGAAATGGATTCTTAAATGAAGAATTGACATACCTCCTCGTCCTAAAGGAGCGAGGATTCCTTGACACTTCGCTGGGATGCGCCACAAGTGGTCTTACCGTCCCTCCATGTCCGTTTAGAGTCTCCCAATGCCCTATGGCGACTATACCTAAATTTTACCATAAAGCCGTCCTAGAAGGACGGGGCTTGTATCCCATTCTTTTGGTCAGGGAAAACAAGGGAAGATTAATCACCCTATTTCCTATTCCCTGATTTATGAATTATTTACATCTTCACCATAGCAAGGTTGATCAACATTCATTACCCAGGGAATACCATTATTGACTGGTGAACTAATACTAATTTTAGCTTTGTTAGCAAACAGCTTTAACTTCTCTGCTAAATAGGGAACATTAATCATGATATTTTGGTAACTTTCTATATCATGACAAACCATGATTAACATTAAAATACCACCATTAACCTTGAAATACCAATGGCAATTGGATAATACAATGCGAACTATATTATCACATCCTTGGAAAAAGCGTTTTTTCGTGACTTCTTCCAGTTGACTCATTAATACTTCACTGATTTGCATAGTTTTATAGGTAGGCAAATCATCTGGGGATAGGTGTGATTTAGTCATATAATTTAGTCCTTTTTGAAAAGAACAAGATACTAACGTAATCTCTTTTATTCTGGATAATCAGGTTTTAAATTACGTCAGGTTTTGAGATATTCCAATCTAACAATCGTTCACTCCCTTATCACTGTTTATATAGTTGATTTTTGATTTCATCTAATTTTCCACATATTTTCTTTAGCAATTGATATACAAAAATATATAAACTTTTGTGTGTGAATGGTTAGGAATTAAGAGATGATTACCATTGCAGAATTTCTGTAATTCTTTTCACAAGAGTAAAGGGATTAAATGGTTTAGTAATTACTCCTTTAACTCCTAAACTTTTATATAATTCTAAATCTGAATTTTGTACTTTAGCAGTCATAAAAATCACTGGTATTTTTTGGGTATTAGGGTTATTTTGCAAGTAACCAAATAAAGTTATTCCATCTATTTCTGGCATCATCACATCTAAAAGTATTGCATCTGGTTTTTCTGTTTGAGCTAACTTTAAACCTTGATGAGCGCTGTCAGTAGTTAAAACTTGCCAAACACTGAATTCTTCTAGACAAGTAGAAATCAGGAATCCCAAATCAGCTTCATCATCTATGACTAAAATACTTTTTGCTGTCATTTTTATTCTCGGTTGCTAATTTTACTGACTAACTTAGGGATAGAAAAATAAAAAGTGCTACTTTTCCCTAAAACACTTTCTGCCCAAATTTTACCTCCATGCTGTTGGATAATGTTACGACAAATAGCTAAACCTAAACCTGTTCCTCCTTTTTCCCGTGAATCAGTAGCATCTATTTGTTGAAACTTACAAAAAATGCTTTCTAACTTATCTTTAGGAATGCCTCTACCTTGATCTTGAATTTTAAATAAATAGCTATCTGGCATTTCTTCAACACTTAGTTTGATTGTAGTATGAGGAGGAGAAAATTTAATGGCATTACTAATTAGGTTGATGAGAGTTTGCAAAATTCTATCTACATCTACCCAAACTTGGCCAGAACCGGGTAATATCTGTAAACAAATATTTTCTTCTTGGGCTTTTGTTTGCATGGATTCCACTGCATTGCTGATCAGTTTCATAGCATCGCAGGATTTTTTGTGCAGGATAAATTTGTTAGTTTCTAGTCGTTCTAAATCAAGAATGTCATTTAATAATCTGGTTAAACGTTCTGTATTACTAGACGCAATCTCTAATATTTTCTGCATTTTTTCTGGTTGATTTCTAATGCTACTAGTAGTTAGTAATCCTAAAGAACTACGAATAGATGTTAATGGAGTTCTTAGTTCATGACTGACTATAGATATGAACTCATTTTTCATTTTATCCATTGCTTGTTCATCTGTAATATCTTCGATTGTGCCGACATATCCCAAGAATTCATTAGCATCAGAAAAAATGGGAACGGCAATCAGCCGACAAATACGAATAGCTTTATTTTCATGGACAAAACGTATTTCTGTAGAGAGTTGGTGATGTGTTGATACTCCAGCATTCCACTGAGGTAAAAATACTTCTAAATCTTCAGGATGAATAAAATTTATCCAACTATTTCCTAATGATTGTTCCAGGGTAAAACCACAAATTTGTTGACAGCTAGAATTGTTATAGAGCATTTTTCCTTGAGAGGATGTTTTAAAAATACCTACAGGTGCAAATTCATTGAGAGAACGAAATAAGTTTTCGCTCCCTCGTAAGGCTGTTTCTATTTGCTGACGTTCTATTAGTTCTTGTTCTAATTGCTGATATAGTTCCGATTGTTGAATGGCAATGCCTACTTGTGTTGCTAATTGTTGGAGGAAATCAATTTCCCAAGGTTGCCAGTTTCTTGGTGTCTCACATTGGTTGCTAACTAATAATCCCCATAGGGTTTCTCCCCGAAAAATGGGAACTACTAAGTGAGCTTTGATCTGAAATTGGGCTAGTAAATCACGGTAACATTTTGTTAGGTCTGCTGTATAAATATCTGCTATTGCTTGAAAGTCGGTTTGTTTGTATTTTTGTTCACGAGTTTCCATGAAGCAAGTATCTTCAATTTTGACATTTAAGGCAGAATTCCAATCATCACTAACAGATTCCACCACAATATACCCACTATAGTCTGGCTCAAAGCGATAAATAAATACTCGATCTGCGTGGATAAATTCGCGTACTTCGGTGACAGCAGTGTTGAGGATTTCATGCAGATGCAAACTTTGACGAATGCGTAATGCGATCGCCATTACCAGTTGCTGCTGTTTAACTTGCTGTTGTAATGCTGCTTGAGAGTTTTCTAATTCTAAAGTTCTTTGTTTGACTCTGTTTTCTAAATCTAAATTCAGTTCTTGCAGTTGAATTTCGGCTAATTTGCGTTTACGAAGCTCGTCGTAAACATCACTAATTTCTACTACTGTTCCTAAAAATCGTACAGCTTCACCTACATCGTTTAAGAAAAATTTACCTCTACCTTGTAGCCAATGGCTACTACCATCAGGCCAAACCACACGAAAATCTTGATAATAATCATGCTGTTCAACTAAGGCCTGATTAATAGCTAAATCCACAGATTCCCGATCTCGTGGATCAATCAATGATTTAAAACCCTCATAAGTATCTATAGAATCTAGTTCTACTAACCCAAACAATTGATTATGACCAATAGACCAAACAATATGATTTTGCAATAAATCCCAATCCCATACTCCCATTTTTGCTGATTGCAAAGCCAGCATTAATTGCTGATGAATTTTAGAAATTTTCTCTGATTTTTTAAAAACTAGACCCACAATTATATTTCTTAATTCTTGGACCACTTCAATTTCGCATCTGTCCCAAGGTAAAGATTTTAGTTTTACTGTTTCTTGCCACAAATCAAAGGATTTCCGGGGAGATAACTGAATATTTCCATCAGCATTTATTTCCACTGGTTTATGAGGATTTCCCGCCCAATTTACAGTTTGCATTACTTCAGAACGAAACCATAAAATATATTGTTTATGTTCCTGAGAAATCATGACTGCCAACAAACCACTAGCAACATTTGTAAAATTTTCTGCTGTTGGGTAAATTTGAGGCAAACAATCTGTTACATACATATAATCACTTGCACATTGATTAAAAATGTAATTATTCAGATATTCCAGAATATTTTTTACTTCCTTTAAGATAGGAGTTTTACCAATCATTTTGATATTTTCTGCGTTACAAACTACTACTCCTTGGGCTGTGACTAATTCCAAAAGTTGACTTCTGTTTTCAATTAAAGCTTCTATCCAATCATCATCTTCAGTCAAATTATTTAATAAATTAGATAAAATTTTCTGCAAAATTAATTTGTGTGCCAAATACTCATTTTCTTCTTTAGCAGCTATTTCCATAGGAATTACCCTACCCAGTAATTCGCAAGCTGTACGTAATTTATAACTAATATATTGAGGGGATAAATAATGATGACAAGCAATTAGACCCCATAATTTTTGCTCTCTAATTAAGGAAATTGACATAGAAGCATTCACACCCATATTTTTCAAATATTCAATATGTATAGGTGAAACACTTCTTAAGACACTCCCACTTAGATCCAAGGGTTGATTATTAACTGAATTGTCAATAGATATTAGTTTTACAGATTGATAATTCACATCAGGAATTAAACGCAAAACATTAAGAGTATATAGTTTTCTCGCTTGCTTAGGTATGTCCGAAGCTGGATAATGTAAACCCATAAAAGAATCTAAGCTTTCTAACTTATCTTCTGCTATGACCTCACCTGCACCTTGAGGATCAAACTTATAAACCATGACTCGATCAAAGCCTGTTAAATTACGGATTTCTTTGACCATATTTTGGCAAAATTCATCCAAACCTACTAATCTCTGCATCTTGCAAATAATAGGTTGTACCAATTTATAAAAAGTCAGAAAATCATTTATTTTACCACTAACAGGTTCTAATTCTATAACTATTAGCTCATCTGATTTATGAATTATGCCATCAAAAGTTTTTCTACCTTTTTGGGTATGAATATATAATTCTAAAGGATTAATATTTTCGGAAATTTCTGCTAAAGATTTTTTGATTAGCTGAATTTGCGAGTTATTAAACAATATTTTTAGAGTTTTACCTAATATATCTTCAGGAGGGATACCCACGATTTCAAAAGTATTCTGACTAATTTGAATAATATTTAATTTAGGTTCTTGGCAAACTATCATAATACCATGAGGTTGAATTGAACCAGGTATATGAATCGGTTCTTGATCACAATTACTTACATCTACTGGTGTATTTAAGGGTAAAAAATTATCTTGGTTCATATATTACCCGCTTAGTAAAGAATATATGTTAAAAAATTTTTGAGCATAGATAGTTTATAGACATGATAATCAAAAAATATCATCGTTAACGACATAATTAATAACTCCCTAAATTTATATATCTAAATATAGAAAAATATAACTTAATCATCTATCTAAAGCTAGATTAAAAGATTGTTTTGGGTTAGCTTTTTATTATAGAAATCAGAGTTAGTAAAATATATATTTGTAGAAGTTGGTTTAAATAATTGATTAATGCTCTATATAAACAGTGTCAATTGCAGTTTTAATTTAAGATTATTGATTACCAGCAATAAAAATATATATAATGGAGCGATTATGCCAAAACGCATACTTGTAGAAGTAAATAGTTGGTTTCAACGTGATAGAATCGTCCGTAATTTAGAAATTTTTCAAGATATTATTGTTATTTCGCTTTGCGTGGGTTTATTTTGTGTAATGTTGATCAGATTAGGGGATATGTTCATCTCCTTTTTAAATCCCTTAGATTTAAGACAAGTAACATCTGATATTTTGTTTATCTTGATACTTGTAGAATTATTTAGGCTATTAGTAGATTACATCCAAGAACATAGTATATCCGTCGGTGCTGCCGTAGAAATTACCATTGTTTCTGCATTAAGAGAAATTATTTTACGAGGTGTATTAGAAATTCCTAATGACCAAATTTTTGGGATTTCTGTATTTTTATTAGTTTTGGCAGCAATCTTTATTGCTAGTCCTTGGATAAATAAGTTATTGGGACAAGTCAAAATGAGTGAAGATTAGGAATTTTTTAAAATTAAAATGCACATTGTTAATTAAATTAATCCTGTTAATTGTTATTCCTGCATAATTCAGAAATGCAGGAATTTAATTTCAGCCATAGCTAAGGTAGAATAAACCCATATTTTTTAAATACAGCTTTGGCTGGTTCACTAGATAAGAACTCGGTAAAATTCTTAGCTGCATCAATATTTTTACTACGTTTGATTATTGCTAAGGGATAGATAATAGCCGAGTGATATTTTTCATCTGCTGCAACAACAACTTTGACTTTATTAGAGATTTTGGCATCAGTGGCATAAACTAACCCAGCATCAGCATTTCCACTTTCTACAGATGCTAAAACTTGACGGACATTTTTAGCGTAAACCAGTTTTGATTTTAGTTTGTCCCACAGGTTTAATTTTTGCAATACTTGTTGTGCATATTGTCCAGCCGGTACGCTTCTAGGTTCACCGATGGCTATTTTTCTAACTTTTGTATCTGGGAGATTGTAGAAACTACTAATACCAGAAACATTATTTGGTACAATTAAAACTAGACGGTTTTTAGCAATAACTACACGACTACCAGGTAATAAAAGATTTTTTGCCTCCAAACCATCTACTTGCTTTTTAGCCGCAGAGATAAACATATCTACAGGCGCACCTTGTTCTATTTGTCTTTGCAAAGCACCAGACGCACCAAAGTTGTAATTTATTTTGATGTTTCCTTGACTTTGTTGGTAAAGAGGCTTAATTTCTTCCATCACATCTTTCATACTGGCAGCCACAGAAATAAGTAGGTTGGTATTTGACTGCCCTACTACGGGGACTGAAGTCACGGTTGGTAAGCCAATTACTACAAGCATTGTGGTTAATGCTGTCGCAATTAATGTGAAAAATTGTCGTCTTTTGATGGAAAAAAGAGGGTTTGAGGAATTTTTTCGCATAAAATCAAAAAATTGATCCCAACTAAAAAAGTGCAATGGTAGGAAATTCTTACCAGTTAAGTTGGTATATCTTCACATACTTGTATTGGAAAAAATGTGTTTGATTTGACGATTTACGGTTGGTAAGATCCGAAAAATTCTTGCTTAAACTTCTTGTTTAGTCACAGATGGGTGATTGATTACTTTATCATCTGCTGTTAATGAATCGCAAAGTGCTTCATACTGATTAAGTGCTTGCTCAAAAGCGTATTGCTCTACGGCATATTTACGGCTATTTTCACCGAGAGTTTTTACCTTGTCTGGTTTTTGGTAAAGGTCTAAAATTGCTGTTGCTAGGGCTTGAGAGTCTTCGGGAGGAACAATAACTCCCCCTTCGCTTTTTGTAATTGCTCTAGCTGCTGTACCATTGTCTGGTACTGATCCTAATATTGCTCTGCCACTTGCAAGCAAAACTTGGATTTTTGATGGCATATTGAAGGAAATTACATTTTTCTTTTGTACAACTAAGCCCACATCTGCGGCTGCTAACATTTGTGGTAGTTCTTGACGGGGTTGAAAAGGCAATAATAAAACATTATCTGCGCCCCAGTCTAAACAGTGTTGTTGTAATCTTTGTAACCCTTTTGCTTCACCCACAATCACAAAGGCTATTTCAGTAATATCTCGTAGTTTGGCAGCAGCTTTAATTACAGTTTCCAAGCCTTGCGTGAGAGCAATATTGCCAGAATATAAGATTACAAACTTACCATTGAGTTTATGTGTAGTTCGGAAAGGGTTTGCTTCTTTTGGTAAGGGGCTGATAAAGTTGACATCAACCCAGTTGGGAATTTGGACAATTTTACTAGCTGGTACGTTTTTGGAAAGTAAATTTTCTACAAATCCATCAGCAATAACACTGATTTTTGTCGCTTTGGCGTAGGCGAACTTTTCTAATGCTGTGAATATTTTGATTAATAATTTATTTTTGAGCAATCCCACATGGACTGCGGCTTCGGGTAATATATCTTGTAAATTTAAGACCACTGGACAGTTACGTAACCATCCTAGTAGGGTAGCGGGGATACAAACAGGCAAAGATGGAGAAGTTAAAATAATTACATCTGGGCGTTTACCCATAAATGCGGGTATAAAACTGGTGACAACAAAACTAGCGTCTAATAAAACCCGATCTAATAAATTTGGTTGGGGGCGAATCCATACAAAACTGCGTTGAATGTGAACGCCATTTTTATGTTCAGTTAAATACAGCTTACCGCGATATTCTGGGTAAATTTGACGTTCGGGGTAGTTTGGCATAGCTGTGACAACGCGGACTTCGTGTCCACGTTTGACCAGTCCTTGTGCTAATTCCGTCATTAGCGGGGCAATACCAATGGGTTCTGGGTGGTAATTGTAGGAATAGATTAAAATCCGCATAACAAATTAGTCAGAGCTACCTGGTTTTTGTGCTGAATGACAAAGAGTATCCGTCATTAATGCTACTTTGCAGTATATTACATTATGCCTTTATGCTGTCTTTTATCAGTAACTTTTCTTGAAGATTTGGTAAATTTTTATATAAAGTAAAATTTACCCTAAGCTATATGAGGCTTGGGTAAATTAAAAAAATCAATTAAGTTGTCAAAAATAAAACTTTTTCAGAGGTAAATTTGGGTGATTTTTATCCCTGATAACTGATAACTATTAAACAGCACCACTGTTTTTGTGAAACAATATGATTATGGTTTTGAAAATCAGTTTTAAATCGTAAACTAAAGTCCAATTTTGCTGATACTGCAAATCTAGACGAATTACATCTTCAAAACTGCGGACTGTGGAACGGCCGTTTACCTGCCATTCTCCGGTCATGCCTGGTTTAACATCTAAACGTTGCCATTCTGGGACTTCGTATCTTTCTACTTCATCAGGGGTAGGTGGCCTAGTGCCAACTAAACTCATTTCCCCTTTGAGGACATTCCAAAATTGCGGCAGTTCATCTAAACTGGTACGACGTAAAAAGCGTCCTATTTTAGTGATTCTGGGGTCGTTTTCATTTTTAAAGAAAGCACCTTCTACTTGGTTTTTCACTTGGGCTTTTTTGGCTTCCGCATCTACACACATAGAACGGAATTTCCAAATATAAAAACGTTTACCCATCCACCCACAGCGAGTTTGTCTAAAGAAAATCGGGCCTGGATCGTTGAGTTGGATAGAGATCGCAATGGGAATAAATAAAAACCCTGTAATTACTAAACCTACCAATGATCCAATAATATCAATGACTCTTTTCATCCAAGAGGCCACAGAAGGATGAGTTTGTGGGAGGGGGTCTACTTTTCGACCAGCAGTTTTCCGATTATCTCCTGAATCATTAGATTCCGTGCTTTCGAAGCTTTTATAAGACTCAATAGAAAATACCTGATCTAATCCTGTTAGATTTAATACTGCCATCACCTGGGGAGTGACATGACAAAGTTTAAATGTGATACTTTGTTCTTGGGCATATTTAAAATTACTCACTAAAGCACCTAAACCGCTACTATCCATAAAGATAGTATTTTGGAAATCAATGATTACCTGTTGGGGATGTGAATCAGCTTGGAGTAGGTTTTGGCAGGTTTGCTTAAAGCCGACAGCCTCAACCACGCTCAAACGCATTGACACCTGGACTACTGCGGTATCGTTCAGGTAAGTAACTGGGAAATTTGCCTCTGTGGGTTGGCTACTCATGAAGCTATGCACTTTAGTTGCCATCTAAATCTAATCTGCCAAACATGATTTTGTCCTAGAAAATTACTTAACCTAATGTTAAAAAAGTAGGATTAAGAACTAATGGCTAGTTGTTAGCTAAAAGATGGTATATCCCTGATTAGGGTTGACAATGGAACAAGAAGTTATAAACATACTTGCTGTTGCACCAAATCGGGGCGATCGCTCGCGCTGTGCCGTTATTGGACTTGCACTGCTACCTATCATCTCATGATTGCTAAAACTACAGTTAAACCTACTGCACGCCTGGTTGAAGTTTTTTCTGCTATTCAAGGAGAAGGACTCAACGTCGGGACACGTCAAATTTTTATTCGCTTTGGTATTTGTGACTTGCGATGCCACTTTTGCGATAGCGCCCATACCTGGAATGCACCTTCTTCCTGTCATATAGAGCGTTCTCCTGGACTAAGAGATTTTGAAATCTACTCTAATCCTATTTCTATTTCCATGTTAGTTGAATGGGTAACAAGACAAAATTTGCCTTCTTTACACGATAGTATCAGCTTAACTGGAGGCGAACCTCTTCTTCATGCTCCTTTTTTGGCGCAGTTTTTACCAGAGGTGCGATCGCTCACTAATTTACCTATCTATCTGGAAACCGGAGGACATCGTCCAGAACAGTTGCCCATGATTTTGCCCTATCTTGACTCCGTGGGCATGGATTTAAAAATCCCTAGCGTGAGTGGTGAAAGTCATTGGACAGAACATCAACAATTTCTCCAACTATGCCTTGATGCAAATTTAGAAATTTTTGTCAAGATAATTGTCTCTCAAAGGACAGATCCTGGCGAATTGGAACGTGCTGCTAGTTTAGTCAGGGAAGTTAATGAAAATATACCCATATTTTTGCAACCTGTTACACCCCTAACCGAAACGCAAAAATTTAGTGAAGTGCCTGTTTTAGCACCCCTTCCCGATCAAGTTTTAGAATGGCAAGCCTTGATGAAAAAATTTGTTAAACAAGTGCGGGTTATACCCCAGACACACAAAATGTTAAACCAGTTGTAGGCAGGAGGCAGGAGGCAGGAGGTAAATATTTCTCCCCATCTCCCCACACTTCGGCTATGGCTACGCCACGCAGGCTATCGCTCAGTGCAAGTCGCCCCATCTTCCTTAAAATCTGCCTTCATCGGTGGATTTTGATTTGGCTTTGGCTTTGTTAGCACTACGTTTGAGGGCAGACAGTCTGGCTTCATAGCGAGAACGCTGACGTTTACTGGGTGTAGTGTCAATTAAGGTTTTTAAGGCACTACCCAAACTCTTGTAGGCATTGGGGAGACTATAACCAAAGCGGGTAGCTAGGGCGATCGCCTTTTCATCAGCATCCAGCAATTCCCTGATTTGCTTTTCTCCATTATTCTTCTGATATAGTCTCCAGCCGGAAACCCCACAAAGAGCCAAGGCTAGTACCAGCAATAAACCATCTTGTACCCATAATTCACCCACAGCACCACCTAAACCAATAGCTAGTGCTGCCATTTCCCAACCATCTTTAGGAACTGTATCATTCTGAATTCTGGCGACTTCATGCCAAAACAACAGATTACGTTGATCCATGGCTAAAGCGTCCCATTTCACCAAGTCAATTTGGATTTCTACTTGGTCTTTACCAATTTCTTCACAACGAACCAGAGGAGGACTTACCTCTGTTGTACCTTCAACTGTCACCCAACTTTGTAATTCTGGGGGTAGTAAGCTTTTCAACCGCCGGAGTTCACTCATTTCCGCTTTGGCTGAGGAGGTTGTATAGGATGTCATAAAATCCAGCCTTAAAAAATTTCTTTATATTAGTGAGGTTATCACTTTGGAGTATAGCTATTACAGTGATGATCCTGCTTACTCGTCGGAAAAACTGCCCCGTCTTTTTCTAGCTTCTATTGCTTTTTCTAACAAATCGAGTAATCCAGGGGCTTCTTCTTGGATACTCAGCAAGAGTCTTTCCCCTAACTCTATGTTACCGGGATCTTCTCCTGTCTCCATCACCTGTTGAAGACGTGGTAAGGCTACGCTGTCAACTACTTGGATTAATCCACTCAAGCAACGATGGAATTGTCTTTCTGTGAGTATTGAATCTTCTAAGGGAAATTCAATAATGGCACGAATTTCCCCATCGGAGGGATCATACTCCCATTGCAACATTTTGGTTTCCCAGGAAATGGCCAACATTGTTTGTAGGATAGAAGCTTTGTAAGGATGTTCTTTCACTCCTGCTAAAACTTGAGGTGCAAAGACGCGGAAAAATTTTCCATCTTCATCCAACTGAACAACGATCAGAAAATCTTCTAGGTGATCAGCTTCCACACCTGTGATAATTCTGTCTTCTTCTTGATCAAAGCGATATTCCCAGCCAAGGTTATCTAAATAATTGGCTATTTGTTTCAGATTAGCCCCCATAAAAACCTCATAAGGAACGTTGGAGCGACTGTCACCACACCTAGTTTAACCTGCTATGGGCATTGCTTTTCATGTATTGTGTTCCTTGGCTGAATTTGATAAATTGGTAGCTTTTTGATTAAACTTCTTGTTCTTAAAACTTTAGGCTTATGAATATACACAAATCAGCTTTAGCTCTAATTTTAGCTCCCTTCATTTTTACCCTCAGTGCTTGTGGTGGTGAATCAGGAACAACGGATAACACGACAAAACCAATCACTCGCAATATCGGCAGTATAGTAAAAACCCGTGGTCAGCTAATGTGCGGTGTGAGTGGTGAGTTACCAGGCTTTAGTTTTGTGGGTACAGATGGTAACTATAGCGGTATTGATGTGGATGTTTGTCGTGCTGTGGCTGCGGCTTTGTTTGATGATCCCAATGCAGTGGAATTTCGTAACCTGAACTCTAAGGAAAGATTTACTGCTTTACAAACTGGAGAAGTAGATTTACTCAGCCGTAATACTAGCTGGACTTTCAGCCGTGATACTTCTGTTGGTTTGGATTTTGCACCAGTGGTTTTTTATGATGGTCAAGCAATGATGGTTAATAAAAGTAGCGGTGTTAAGTCCCTAGCAGATTTAAAAGATAAAGCTATCTGCGCTCAAAGTGGGACAACCACTGAACAAAATTTAGCTGACCAAATGCGGAAACGGAGTATTACTTACAAACCTGTTGTTTTTGAAGATATCAATATTACTTTTGCAACTTACGCAGAAGGTCGCTGTAATGGGATCACGGCTGATCGTTCGGCTTTGGTTTCCCGGCGTACAACTTTACCCAAACCAGAAGATAATATCATTCTCGATGAGTTACTTTCTTCTGAACCCTTAGCCCCGGCAGTTGCTAAAGGTGATCCTCAATGGCGAGATACGGTTAAGTGGGTTGTTTATGCTTTGATTAAAGCTGAAGAATTAGGAATTAATTCTCAAAATCTAGCTGAGTTCGCTAACAGTAATGATCCAGAAATTAAGCGCTTTTTAGGTACAGAAGGCAATTTGGGAGCAGGATTAGGTTTAAGTAGTGATTTTGCCGCGCGAGTAGTTAAGCACGTTGGTAATTACGGCGAAATTTATGATCGCAATTTGGGGACACAAACAAAGCTCAATCTTCCCCGCAATCAAAATCAACTGGCTACAAAAGGTGGTTTACTCTACGCACCTCCGTTTAGATAAGGACACAGGGGAAGCAGGGGAAGAAAGATTGATTAACTGTAAAGAAATGTTACCTTTCGCATCTTGTCTTATGTCTTCTCCTGATAACTAAATACCCAATGCTTCAATTAACTAATAACTCATGAATAATGAATAATGACTAATTCCAAACCTCCAATTTGGCGAGATTCTCTCTTTTGGCAAATTGCCACACAAGTTATAGCTGTAGTTTTAGCTATTTCTATAGTTGTGATTTTAGGGATGAATCTCAACCGCAATTTACGACAGTTAGGAATTAATTTCGGGTTTGATTTTCTCCAACAACAAGCATCTTTTGATATTGGGGAGACTCCGATCAATTATAGTCCCACTGATAACTATATCCGAGCTTTATTGATAGGGTTGCTGAATTCTTTAAAAATAGCTGTTACTGGAATTATCCTGACGACAATTGTGGGGATAACTGCGGGGATTGCTCGCTTATCTGATAATTGGTTGGTGCGAAATATCAGTTCTGTGTATGTGGAGATTTTTAGAAATACTCCATTATTATTACAGTTACTATTTTGGTATTTCTCTGTTTTTCTGAATTTCCCCAAGGTAGACAATAAAGTTTCTGTTTTGGGTGTGTTTGGTTTTAGTCAAAATGGAATTGAAGTTTTTGGGGTTAATTTTTCTCCTGAGTTTGCAACCTTGTTACTAGGTTTAACTTTTTACACTGGTGCTTTTATTGCCGAAATTGTCAGAGGAGGAATTAAATCAGTTGCTAAAGGACAATGGGAAGCTGGGCGATCGCTTGGTTTAAAACCTGGTCTGGTGATGCGTTTTGTCATTTTTCCCCAAGCTTTACGGGTGATTATTCCCCCGCTGACTAGCCAATATTTGAATTTAACTAAAAATTCTAGTTTGGCGATCGCAATCGGTTATCCTGATGTTTATTTTGTCGCTTCTACTACTTTTAATCAAACAGGTAAAGCTGTAGAGGTGATGTTGTTAATTATGTTTACTTATCTGATTTTGAGTTTATTTATTTCTTTGATGATGAATTTATTAAATCGTTCTGTACAAATTAAGGAAAGATGAGTAACGAACCGCAGAGGCGCAGAGAACACAGAGGAAGAGAAAGGTTAATAACAATAGTTTTATTTTAGGGAATAATTTACAGATGAATATGTTAAGTTGGTTCAGAAAAAACCTTTTTAGTACGTGGTATAATGGATTATCAACTATAGTTTGTCTTATATTTATATTTTGGGCAATTAAAAATATTCTGGTTTGGTCTTTTACTCAAGCACAATGGCAAGTTGTTTATCTTAATTTACATCTTTTTTTAGTTGGTAGATATCCCCAAGTTTTATATTGGCGTATTTGGATCGTTGCCGGAATTATTACGGTTTTAGGTTTAATTACTTGGGGTGTTTTTACTAAGCATCAAAATGTTATTAAAAATAGATTTTCTCAATTTATTATTCCTTTACTTGCACCAGCTTGGTTATTATCTTTTGCAATTAATATCTGGTTAATTGGTGGCGGTTTTGGTTTAAAATCTGTATCTACAAATTTATGGAATGGTTTATTACTAACTTTGTTAATGGCAACAGTTAGTATTATTCTTTCTTTTCCTTTTGGTGTATTATTAGCTTTAGGGAGAACAAGTAAGTTATTTATAATTCGCTGGTTTTCTATTCTCTATATTGAAATATTTAGAGGACTACCATTAATCGGTATTCTGTTTCTGGCTCAGGTTATGTTACCTCTATTTTTACCAGCAGATTTACGTTTAGATCGTTTAGTTAGAGGTATTGCTGGATTAGTTTTATTCAGTGCTGCATACATGGCGGAAAATGTGCGCGGTGGGTTACAATCAATTCCCAGGGGACAATCTGAAGCAGCAAAAGCATTAGGTTTAAATACACCTTTAATATTAATATTCGTTGTTTTACCTCAAGCTTTACGCGCTGTTATTCCGGCTATTGTCGGTCAGTTTATTGGTTTATTTAAAGATACTTCTCTGTTATCTTTAGTAGGATTAGTCGAATTAACAGGTATTGCTAGAACTATTTTAGCTCAACCACGATTTTTGGGAAAATATGCAGAGGTATATATATTCATTGGTTTTGTTTATTGGATATTTTGTTATTCCATGTCCTTCGCTGCTCGTAAATTAGAAAAGCAGTTAGGTAATTAGAAAAACGTACTAAATTGAGGTTTAAAATCATGCAAGTTCAAGAACCTGTTATTATCGCTGAAGAAGTTCATAAATGGTATGGTAAATTTCATGTTCTTAAAGGTGTTAGTCTCACTGTTAACCGGGGAGAAGTTGTCGTTTTAATGGGTCCTTCTGGTTCGGGAAAATCAACTTTTATCCGCACATTTAACGCTTTAGAGGAATATCAACAAGGTAAAATTACTATTGATGGAATTACTCTCAGTCGTGATTTAAAAAATATTGAAACCATCCGCAAAGAAGCAGGAATGGTATTTCAACAGTTTAATTTATTTCCCCATTTAACAGTTTTACAAAATATTACCCTCGCACCTATTTGGGTAAGGAAATTACAAAAAGCTAAAGCGGAAGAATTAGCAATGCAACTGTTAGAAAGGGTAGGAATTTTAGCCCAAGCACATAAATATCCAGGACAGTTATCTGGTGGACAACAGCAACGGGTAGCTATAGCGCGTGCCTTAGCAATGCAACCCAAAATCATGCTATTTGATGAACCAACTTCAGCTTTAGATCCGGAAATGGTCAGAGAGGTATTAGATGTGATGAAAAATCTTGCTCGTGAAGGAATGACAATGGTTGTCGTCACTCATGAAGTGGGTTTTGCGCGGGAAGTTGCTGATAGAGTAATTCTTATGGATAGTGGTTCTCTCGTTGAAGAAGCAACACCTGAGACATTTTTTACCGCACCACAAGAAGAAAGATCACGGAAGTTTTTATCACAAATTCTTTAGTGTTACAGCTTATGTAAATTAGAATTTAGACTAACAAGCACAAAATCACTAGCCTTGATGAATATAATTTTTCATATACCTGGAGAGATATTTTTAGTATTATTGGCTAATAAATAACTAAAAAAAAGCAGTTGTTAGATAAAAACTCAAGATATCAACACTTTAGTCGTTGTAACTCCGATTTTTTAGGTATAACATGAGAATATGTTTATCACAAGCTTTTTCTCGCGCTTTGAGCGCCTGTTTTTTTATGGATATTCAATTAATCAACATTGGTTTTGGGAACATCGTATCAGCCAATCGAGTGGTTGCTATTGTCAGTCCAGAATCTGCTCCCATTAAGCGTATTATTACCGACGCTAGAGACAGAGGACAACTGATTGATGCCACCTATGGCCGTCGGACTAGGGCTGTAATTATTACTGATTCTAGTCATATTGTTTTATCAGCAATTCAGCCGGAAACGGTAGCAAATCGCTTTGTCATTTCCCGCGATCATCATACAGTGGATAATTAATTTAAAGGTGGGGCAATCAAAGCCCCTATTTACAGCATTTCGGCCGTAGGATATAAATTAATGTAAGTTTTCTGTCACCAATTTTAAAACTTCCCTAGTCTCTCTTTGTCATATCAGCAAGATGTAAGACTAGGGAAAAACATTTAGCGACCAAATCAAAAGTTAAACGGATAATGCAAGTTTTACCAATTTACAGTGGTGCTACTACCCAACAAATTCTTTCTCTAGGCAAATTAGTTGTTTTAACCGGTCCTAGTGGCGTTGGGAAGGGAACTCTCATGCAGAAACTTCTGGAGCGTCATCCAGAACTGTACTACTCTGTATCTGCTACAACTCGTTCTCCCCGCCCAGGAGAAATAAATGGTCAAAATTATTACTTTGTTGACCGCAGCCAATTTGAAAAATTAGTGGCTCAAGGTGAATTTTTGGAATGGGCAGAATTTGCCAATAATTATTACGGCACACCCCGTGCAGCAGTGCTAGAAAAAATTAAATCTGGCAAGTTAGTGGTGCTAGAAATTGAATTAGAAGGGGCAAGACAAATTAGGCGTTCTTACCCAAATGCTTTGAGTATTTTTATACTTCCACCAACATTCTTGGAATTAGAAAACCGGATACGCGGACGGGGACAAGATTCTGAAGAGGCGATCGCCCGTCGTTTAAATCGCGCTCAAGCAGAAATTCAAGCTGCTGGGGAGTTTGATATTCAAATTGTCAATGATGATTTTGAAACTGCCTTGCACCAAATCGAAGCGATTTTATTTGCATAAGCAGAAATTTTATTTAGTAATGGGTAATTACAATCACATGATTAACAATTACCAATGATCAATTACCCATTACCACCAATCAGATTAACCGATTAAACCTTGGATAAGACCAGAGTTAACAGTCAAGAAGAAAGCAACTACTGCACCACCAATACCACCAATTAAGAAAGCACTGGCAAAGTTGTTCCAGCTTTCTTTGGAGTTAAAAGCATCTACAGGCGGATTGGGTACAGTCACACTCGCTAATGCTTTATCAGGATTGCTATTAGCATACATTGACAAGCAAGCTGTCAGAATGACAACTAAACCAATACTACCCAACAACCCAGCCAAGGTAGCATTGTCAGCATTACGTAATGGACCCAACTTATGGAAAGGTCCAAACAGCAAGTAACCGTGAGCCATACCCACTTCTAAACCACGTCTAAAAGGATTTAGACCAGGACGATAAGCGGGGAGATTACCAATAAACCACTTCACCAAGGGTGAAGAATTAATTGGAGTCTCTAAATTTCCATCTTGGGGATCACGACCAGCGGGTCTCACTGTTTCCCGATTTCTGGGATCACTGGCGAGATTCTTGGAAGCGTTGACTGATTGTGCCATATTTTATATTGCCTCAAAATTCACAATGGTGGCATTTATCAGTAAATAGTTATAAAGCTTAAACTAATTACTATTTACTGATATCAATTATATTTTGCCTCTATGGTAGAGGATGGAAAAGTAAGTCTGGAAAAAAGCGGTTAAATTCAATCAAGATACCCGCTGTAATGGACAGCCAAATGGTAGCTGCCACAGGTGCTGTGGAAATAAACTTGATCAAATAGGATGATTGATCGCTTTTGTCAGCCATGAATTGAGTCTCCAAAAACAAGTAAATAGGAATGGATGAATTAGCGGGGAGAAATAGTAATTTCTGAATCCTTCGCTGTCAATTCACCAGAAAGTAATTCTTTCAGTGCTGCTGCTGGCCAAGCGAAACCGCTGCTGATGATAGGTAGAGCTAAACCCAAATCAATTTGGATTTCTTTTTGTTCAGCACTGCCTTCTTTTTTGATTGCTTGTAGGTAAGCACGACCTACCCAGCCGATCCAACCAGCAATGTAGAGGAAGAGAATACCAGGAATCAAAAAGTCACCAGCACGATCCAGGCGACCATCCACAATCAAGTGAGGATAGCCTTCAGGGCCACATAGAGCCTGAGAATAACGCTCAAACCGCTTTTTACCAGATTCTGGGTCAGCAGTGGTGTTACGGGCATTTTGAGCTAATGCTTGAAATGCGGGAGAGTCTTTGCAAGGTACAAGGTTTGCACCCAGAGCATTTGCTGAGGGAGCAAAGTTGAACCAGAGACCAATCGCTAAAATCAAAGCAAACAATCGTCGCATTGAGTTGTTTCCTTTTATTACAAAACTAGAACTTTTATGTACAAAACGAAGCGGCTTGTACAATGTTTGATTTAGATAACTAGCAAGTCATCATACTCTTGGCTGGGAATCGAGTAAAGTTTAAGTAAATAAAAGTTAAAGCTTCGCAACCAAAAGTAAGGAAAAAGGGAACAGGGAACAGGGAATAGGGAACAGAAGAGGCAGAAGAAAAAAGATTTTTGCCAATGCCCCATGCCCAATGCCCAATTACCAATCATCAATTACCATGACAACCGTTTTAGCTATCGAAACCAGTTGTGATGAAACAGCTGTAGCCATTGTTAAGAATCGTGAAGTTTGTAGCAGTGTCGTCACCTCACAAATTCCCGTCCATAGACAGTATGGCGGGGTAGTTCCAGAGGTAGCATCACGGCAACACTTAGAAATCATCAATCAAGCAATAGCGCAAGCTATGGATGAAAGTTTGATGGACTGGGGACAAATAGATGGCATTGCGGCTACTTGTGCGCCAGGATTGGTAGGAGCATTACTGGTAGGTTTAACAGCCGCTAAAACCTTGGCTATGGTGTATGAAAAACGATTTTTGGGAGTTCATCACCTAGAAGGTCATATCTACGCCACTTACTTGGCACAGCCCAACATAGATCCCCCATTTCTTAGCTTACTCGTTTCAGGCGGACATACAAGCTTGATTTATGTTAAAGATTGTGGTATTTACGAAACTTTAGGAACAACCCGTGATGATGCGGCAGGAGAGGCCTTTGATAAAGTCGCCAGGTTATTAAAACTCGGTTATCCTGGAGGCCCTGTAATTGATAAGTTAGCTCAAACAGGTGATCCCCAGGCTTTTACACTGCCAGAAGGAAAAATCTCTCTATCTGGGGGCGGATATCACCCTTATGATGCTAGTTTTAGCGGTTTAAAAACGGCGGTATTAAGGTTGGTACAGAACTTGGAAAAAGATGGTGAAGAATTGCCAATAGCCGATATTGCCGCCAGTTTTCAAGAAACCATAGCCAAAGCCCTAACTAAAAGGGCGATCGCCTGTGCTGGTGACCATAGTTTAAAAACAATTGCCGTAGGTGGGGGAGTAGCAGCTAACAGCGGACTCAGAAAGCATTTACAGACAGCAGCCGCAAAGCATAATTTCCAAGTCCTCTTCCCCCCCTTAAAATTTTGTACCGATAACGCCGCCATGATCGGTTGTGCAGCCGCAGATCATCTATCTCGTGGTCATACATCACCCTTCACCTTGGGCGTTCATTCTCGACTACCTTTAACTAAAGTCATGGAATTGTATGGGAAGTAGGGAGAGTGGGAGAGTGGGAGATGGAGTGAATTAATAACGCAATCACCAATCACCAATCACCAATGATCGAATATGATCAGCTACAGCATCAGGTTGTTCTAACATTGCCAAATGTCCACAATCAGGAATTTCAATATAATTATCACCAACATATTGGAAAAGCCGATGAAAACTGGCTAAATGGCGTACATACTTAGGCTCCATCACCTTATCATCAGCACCAGCTAAAAAATAAACTGGTTGTTTTACTTGTGATACTAACTGTGGTAAACGGTTCACTTCGTCTTCTGTAGTAGAGTCTAAAAGTGTACCCAAAGCAGCTTCTGGATCAGCAACAACAAAATCTATTACTCTTTGACGCGCCCAGTAGCGAGCCAAAGGACGTAAAACGCTAGTTTTTGTAAACAGCAGATCAATGAGAGGCACTTGATAAAGCCAACGTGGTCTAACTTGTAGGAATTTTTGACCAGTAGCGCGAAACTGCTCAAAAGCTTCTTTTAGATAAATTCCCCCACCTGCATTAATACAAATAACACCCTTGACACACTCTGGTAATTTGGCAGCAGTCCATAAAGCAATAGTGCCACCTAAAGAATGGCCAATTAGCCAAACGCTCCCAATATTCAATGTTTCCAAAAGGGCTATTAAATCTTTAGCGTAGGCAGAGGGAGAATAAAGAGAATCAACAGAATCATTCACTACTTGAGTGGTAGTGTCATTGATGAACTTTAGTTGTGAAACTCTTTCTGTTCCTTCCAACTGGAATTTACTGCGGGACTGAGATTTACCAAAGCCTCTTAAATCATAGGAAAGACACTGAAAATCATCTGACAGACGAGAAATAACAGGTTGCCAATATCCACGGCTATTCAGCCAACCGTGAATGAATACTAAAGCATGGGGGCAAGATGTCGGGGCTGTTAACTCATAAGAGTGTGGAACGCCAAAGATTTCTATTGTTGCCATACGGATATCCTAACCCGACGGGCTGCAACTAAAATGTAAAGATAAAAATACTTAGATGGTCATTTGGTGTTGAAAATCATCATGATGGCAAGGTAAGAGGTATACCCGGTGACAGGTGACAGAGTGAAAAGTCTTTTTGTATCTGGGTTTTATTGTCTATAAATATCCTAACCACCTTGTCTATTGCGATCAAAGGTAAAAGATGTTCAGAAATTTTACTTTTTGTAACCACTGACTACTGACCAAGTAATCTTTGTCGCACCCCTTCTGCAATTTTGTTACCAAGATATTCAGGAATTAGACTTTCGTTTGGCCCTAGTAAGTAGAGTATGAGTCTTGTACGTCCGCGCCAAACTAACAAATTAGCATTGACTACTAATAGGTCTTCCTGCCAAATGGCGTACATAACTTTATAAAATAATCCTGGTTGATTATCAGCTTCTATAACTAAAGCAGGAAGATGAAAAACAGGATCAACATAGAATTCTGTTTGTACTTGTTCCAAACCAGCATTGAGGTTAAATTCTACTGCTAACATTTCTTCTACCTCAAAGCGATTTCCCAAAGCCTCACGAATAGCACGACAAACATTTTCGGCAGTTTTTTCCGTCAGGGCTTTGCTACCACGAGATACAAGTAGTTTGATAAAAACCAACATTGGTGGTTGAATCTGACCATAAAGACTCAAGCCATGAATTGTTAAACCATAAGCTGCTAGGACACCAAAAATATCACTGAGAAGAAAGGACTGATTGCGGTATGCAAAATGCAGAGCGCTTTTGCTGCCTTCCGATTTTATCTCTATTACAGCCCGTTTAGTTTTATATAAACGGTATGCTAGACGTAAATTTTGCAGCTGAATTTCACTGCTAACAAATTGTTCATAAAATTGTGGAAACGCACGATTAAAGCGTTTCAGGAGTTCCAATGTCGAGGATTTTAGACCAGAAGTCATGGTTGGAGGTGAGACTTGCTTGCTTTTTTAACACTAAGCTAAAAACTGTGTTACGCACTAATTCGCTTTGATATTTATTCGTTTGCGAGGCTTGATCATTGCTTTTACCTAATTATGGAAATAGGACAATAAGTTAGATATCATACCAGTTAATAACTGAAATTATACATAATTGACTTTTGTGACCTATTAAATCCGCCAGGTCATCAGATTTGCGATGAAGATTTTTACTTAGTTTACTTGCAATATTTCCATAAAAACACCTTAGTCTCTTGATTTATCAAGACTGTACGTTTATTCAGGCAGCTATAGATGAATTCGATATTCTTACTATTTAAAGGATTTTTTGTTAAGATTGTTGTTTGTATTAGTTGCGTTTAATAATGCTTGTTAGTTTAGCAAGTCTCAAATACATTTTTTATGAAATTGAGGCAAGATAAAGCTAAAAGCAGATATTTAGATAACTAAATTGTTTCTAGTGTATGGTTTGAATACCAAAAATATAATCCGATGTGGCCATATTCAGCCATTGATGATATATTTTTAGTTGGTGGATTTATTGCCAGTTGAAGTGTTAATGTGATAACTGTGGATTTGAATGTCACAGACGCGTAAACGCAACTACAAATCTATTAAAATCTGCCAGCTAGGCAGTTTCAACCTGTGGACTTGGTAGTGCCTACACTTCCAAGGTGAAGCAAAAACTAAACGTATCTCTGAAGCATTCGCGTAGCGTGGCGCAGGGATAGCTCAAAGTAGATTTGAGTAGGTTATATATAACGGAAACTCACAGTTAATCCGTTAGGTTTTAACCTTAAAAGGCTAAAAATAGTTGACTATATTTCTAGTAGCTATTTATATAGAAATGTAATTAATTCAATTATGTTACCCGAACCGCGCTGGCATGGGTTTTTGGAAAACTTGGTTTACTAGTTCTGAATCTGTAGCGACAAACAAAGCAGCCGCTTTTGAAGAGTTAAAAAAAAGTAATAGGGGTAACTCTAGTGCCGAAGGCGATAGCATCGTGTTTAGCACTGAACGAGAAATTGACCTTTATGAACTTGAAGAACTCTGTGATGCGGTTGGCTGGTCACGTCGTCCTCTGAGAAAAGTAAAAAAGGCCATTGAACACAGTTTTCTCGTAGCCTCGATGTGGCAAATACGAGGGAATAAAAAACGTTTAATTGGTTTTGCTCGTGCTACCTCAGATCACGCCTTTAATGCCACCATTTGGGATGTGGTAGTCCACCCAGACTTTCAAGGTCAAGGAATGGGCAAAGCTTTGATGAAATATGTTCTGAAAAAACTTAGAAGTGAAGAAATTAGCAATGTAACTCTGTTTGCTGATCCCCATGTTGTAGATTTTTACCGAACTATGGGTTTTATGCCAGATCCAGAAGGTATCAAAGGGATGTTTTGGTATCCCCAATGATGCTAAGTTTGTAAAGACTATTAGTGTCTACCATTATTTTGTGAAATTTTGACTTTGTTTGCCATGGTGTGTCTATAGGTTTACAGATGATTGATTGCCTGCAATTTTACTAAACTTCAACAGGTTTAGTTTCGGTAAGCAGGAAAATTATTTTTTAACCATGATTAATTTTTTTAGTCCAAAGCCTTTTCAAAATGTTTTTTGTATGATATACTAATAGATATGTTTAAAGCACAGAAAACTTGCTGATAAGAGCGAGTTTAACGGGATGTAGCGCAGCTTGGTAGCGCGCCTGCTTTGGGAGCAGGATGCCGCAGGTTCAAATCCTGTCATCCCGACTTTATTTATAAAATAAAATATATGTATATCGTGTATGTAGCTTTAAGTTATTTAATCCATAAAATAACTTGATAGAAACTGTATGTATCCAACAAGATATTGATAATGTCAGCAAAGGGGAATAGTGGAATTTTTGTATATTTGAAGTCGGTGAATTTGAGCGATTATGATTGGAACGATTGATGAATTTCTAGCGTCCTCTGAATTAAATAAGAAAAATCACAGAATAGTATTTTTTTGATTAAGAGTCCTGGATGTCAAGTTCCATCGGAGGAAAAATATATTAGACTAAGACAGAATTTAGTAGTAAATAACAAGAGAAAATTCAAAACAATTCCATATATCCATAGCATTCCTATTTGATTTGTAAATGGTGGATACAATAGACAATAGTAAACAGGGATTCGGATAACAGGTAATTGATTTTGAAAGGATCATTTAAGATTGCTATGGACACTGTAAGTGATTGAGATTGACATATCTAATGACTTGCCACATAATTAAAGCTAATATTACCTGTATAAAATCAAACCTTTTACTGATTGTCTAGGTTAATTCAATTATTAATATTTAGTTGAGGAATAGTAATGAAGTCATTGTTAGTACGTTGGGGTTTAACACTAGGTTTAGTGGGTAGTACCCTGTTTAGTAGTGTTACCGCTTTTAATCTTCCTGTACTGGCATTAACAGAACAACAAGTCAAGGAAAAGTTGGATTCAGTACCTGTTTATTTGATTACTAACGATCAAGGTTTACCTCTGAGTCGTACTCTCCCTGCAAAAAATGGACAGCAATCTGCATCTGTAACGGGTGTCTACATGAGTCGTCAGGAAGCTGAGAAGTTTATCCAAGATTTGCGGAAAGCTAAAAATAAAAATCCTAAACTGGAGGAGATGGCTAGAAAGTTACAAGTAACTGCTGTCCCATTAGGAGTTATTTATCAACAGTTACAACAAACGAAGAATCAGCAAAACCGACTATTGTTTGCTTTTAAACCAGTAGATCAAGAAATTCAGGGAGCTTTAACTTTACTGAAAGCGAGTGGTCAAAAAATAGATCAAGAAAAGTTTAAGTCTAGTGTACCTGTTTTTGCGGTGCGATTTTCACCAGACAAAGGTTATGTACCTATTCAAATGGGTGAGAAGAAAGAGCAAATGATTCCTTTGTTCTTGAGTAAAAAAGATGCACAAAGTTTGTTGAGCAAGGTAAAACCTAAGTTCCCCACAGCTGATATTCAGGTGATAGATGTAAATGGGGTGATCCAAACCTTA
The DNA here is from genome assembly GCF_038050375.1 of Okeanomitos corallinicola TIOX110. Classification (NCBI taxonomy): domain Bacteria; kingdom Bacillati; phylum Cyanobacteriota; class Cyanophyceae; order Nostocales; family Aphanizomenonaceae; genus Okeanomitos; species Okeanomitos corallinicola. The sequence goes on from NZ_CP150886.1 coordinate 3,682,780, forward strand.
AAGGACAAAAATGATTCTTGGTTAACTCAGGTAGTTTTAGTTCCATCCGCAGAGTCGAGGGAATACATCAGAACTCTACCTAAGAAATAAGGCTGAATGTCTACAAAAGTTTATGTTCTAGGTAGGACTAAGTATGACTAAGCAACAGCCAAAGATGGTTTCTGGTTCAGAGCTTTGGCAATGGCGCAATGTTGCGGTTCAAAGTGCGATCGCCCACAATATTCCATGCTTAGAAGTAGATTGGCTGTTACAAGAAATAGCTGGTTTAGATAAATTAGCATTGCGTTTGGAGTCATTCAAAACATTGACTCAGATTGAGATGCGGTTTTCTCTAAAAGAACTAAACCAGTTATGGGAAAAACGCTTACATGAACGCTTACCCATACAGTATATTGCTGGTGTTACCCCTTGGCGCAAGTTTCAACTTACTGTTTCTGATGCGGTTTTGATTCCTAGGCCGGAAACAGAAACTTTGATTGATTTGGCTGTAGCTGCTGCCCAAACTAATGGTTTACAATCAGGGAATTGGGCAGACTTGGGGACTGGCAGTGGTGCGATCGCTCTGGGTTTAGCTGAACTATTGACAAATGCCACAATTTATGCTGTAGATTGTAGTCCAGAAGCCTTGGCTGTTGCTCAAACAAATGCGAAAAATTTGGGTTTTGATGAAAGGATTAAATTTTATCAGGGTGCTTGGTGGCAACCCTTAGAACTCTTGCAAGGAAAGTTTGCGGGGATGGTCTCAAATCCCCCCTACATTCCCAGCGAAACTGTGTTAACCCTACAACCGGAAGTAGTTAACCATGAACCCCATTTAGCTTTAGATGGTGGTGTTGATGGTTTAGATTGTATTCGTCATTTAATTGCAGTGTCTCCTGCTTATTTACAGACTGGGGGAATTTGGTTAATTGAAATGATGGACGGACAAGCGGATGCGGTGAGACAATTGTTAGAAAATAACGGTAAATATCGTGATATTTCCATCCATGCTGATTTAGCAGGTATAGAAAGATTTGCACTCACTTATATTAAGTAGGACTTAAATTAATCGCTAATTCCTATTCTTATCTATCATTCTAAATCAAATGCCAGGAACCAGATTTGAACTGGTGACACGAGGATTTTCAGTCCTCTGCTCTACCAACTGAGCTATCCCGGCTTGTGGTTTTCTTTTTCTCACCACGATTACTAAATTTAGCAAAAGAAACAGAATTCGTCAAGGGGTTTTCTTAAAAAAATTTTATGCTGCTTTTAGCCTTAACTTTACCCAAGTGAAAACAATGATGAAAACGAGGAACTGTACTAGGACAATACCCGGTCCAGAAGCCAGCTTAAAAGCACCAGAAATTATCATTCCTACCACGCTGCTACTAGAACCAATAATGACCGACAAAATCAGAAATCGCCTAAAATGGTGACTCATTAATTTAGCGGTGGAAGCAGGAATAACTAAAAAGGCGTTTACCAATAAAACCCCAACGGCTTTAATGGCTACTGCTACAGCTAGAGATAGTAAGATTACGAACCCATAGCGATATAATTGCACAGGTATACCTTGGACTTGGGCAACATCTGGGTTAAGGGTTAATAGAATTTGCTGTTGCAGAGTTGATAGTAAAAAAGCGCTGCTACCTAAAAGTACCAATACGGTCAAAATTAAATCAGTGGTGTCAATAGCGAGAATATCGCCAAACAGTACAGCCATTAAATTACCCCGATACCCCGTAATCATTCTGGCCAGAATAATACCTATGGCTAATGCTCCTGATAGGACTATACTAAGGATGCTATCACTAGCTAAATCTGTGTTGTCAATTAGGTAAAGGACAATTACACCAAAAATTAATGTAAAGGGTAACAACATCCAGGTAGGGTTGATACCTAGTAAAACACCTAATGTTACACCTACAAGTGCGGCATGACTAACAGCATGACTAAAAAATGACAACTGTCTAAGAGTGACAAAGCTGCCCAATAAGCCACCTAGTATTCCCATTAATACAGCACCAATGATTGCACGTTGCATAAAAGGGAATTGTAATAAGTTTACTAACTCCAGAAGATTAGTAATCACTAAAAATTTACTGTGAATATTAATCAATGAGTCCATATTTTTTAGATTTAATTAGATTTAAAATTATTTTCATCTATTTTGAAAAAATTTTATTAAAAAATATTATTTTTATTTTCATCATGATTGACTATTGAATTTTAATAAATTTGAAAAATATGTTTACATTTACTTAAATTTACAAAATTTCTTGTCTATCTATATAACTTGATTTACAAAAAACCATGATTCAATCTAATCCACGTCTTACTTTAGAACATAATATTCTTGAAACAAATTCCCATGAATTAATCAGTACGGAAAAAGCCCAACGGATGGCAGAGTTTTTTAGCTTTTTGGGAGATGCTAACCGCTTGAGAGTTCTTTCTTTATTAGCTAATCAAGAATTTTGTGTGAGTGATTTAGCTGCTTTGCTAGATATGAGTGAATCTGCTGTTTCTCATCAATTAAGGAATTTACGGGCTATGCGTTTAGTTAGTTATCGCAAACAGGGAAGAAATGTTTTTTATCGTCTTCATGATAGTCATATTTTCCATCTGTATCAAGCGGTTGCTGAACACATAGATGAAAAAGATTAATAATCAGGTGACAGGTGACAGGTGACAGGTGACAGGTGACAGGTAACAGAGAATATTTAAAATAATTACGAATTACGTGCCTCTTGCTCCCTTCGGGAGAGCTTCGCTAACAGAGGAGTTTCACTAACGCGCAGCGTTTCCAAAGGTAAGATTACGAATTATTTAATGTTCATGTTGATAACGACTAAAACCTGGCCCATAAGTTGCTAGGAGATTTTGGGGTGAGAGGGCTATTTCTGGATGACCGGAACATACTAAAGTTTGATTGAGACAGAGGACGCGATCGCAATGACGGTTTACCATATCTATATCATGGGAAACTTGTAAAACTGTCCATCCCTCTTCTCGTTTTAACTCATTGAGTAAAGCATAAAAATCAGCCGCACCTTGAATATCAACCCCTGCAAAAGCTTCATCTAATACTAATAATTTTCGGGGTGTGACTAAACAGTAAGCTAATAATACTCTTTTTAGTTGACCACCGCTAAGAGTGCCAATGGCTTGATTTCTGAGATGATAAGCGTCTGTACGTTGTAAAGCTGCTTTGACTGCGGTTGATTTTTCTTGTTGATTTTGCAAAAAGTAGGACAATAAATTTTTATTCTTACCTGTTCCCTGTTTCCTGTTACCTATTCCTAGTTCTACTAATTCTTTGACAGAAATAGGAAAAGTACGATCAAAAATAAAGTTTTGTGGCATATAACCTAGTTGGTTACGTAAATTTCCTAATCGGGACATGGGACGACCAAAAATTTCAATTCTTCCAGAATGACGAGGAATTAAATCTAAAATTGCTTTAACTAAGGTACTTTTACCAGCGCCATTTGGTCCAACTATAGCTGTATCTGTTCCTGGAAATAATTCAAAGGAAACATCACGTAAAGCGAGAAAGTTTCCTTGGTAGACAGTCAAACCTTCTACTTTTAATATTGGTAATTCTATTGATTCTTGATCTTCCTTCATCTGCATTAACTGAATCTAAACATGAATAGACAAATAATTGACTGTTGATTATTGATTATTAATTTTTAATTACGTTCGTTCGCTCAGTGTGCCGGATGCACTATTTCAAATTGTGAATTATGAATTATTTACATCCTGCTGACAAATTTTCTAAATTACTTTTCATTGCTTGAAAATAATACTGGGGATTTTTTTCCCCATTCTCTAAAGAATTGAGAGGATATAAAGTTAAATTCAAATCTTGAGAAAGGCTATTCAGTAATTTATTGTCTACTCCTGGTTCACTAAATAAGGCTTTCACTTTGTACTTTTTGACTGCGTTGATAGCTGTTTGTACATCTGTTGGTGAAAGCTGATCTTCAGGAAGTTCTACTACTGCAATTTGCTGGAGTTGATAACGTTTAGCCAGATGGATAAAGGCATCATGGAAAGTGATAAATGTGCAGTTTGGTGTTTTTTTCAAAGTCTGCTGAAAGTCATTATTAAGATTTTCTAATTCCTGAATATAAGCCGCAGCATTAGTTTGATAAATGTCTTTATTTTCAGGATCAGCAACAATTAAACTATCCCGAATATTGATAACTTGTTGTTTAGCAAATACAGGATCTAGCCAAACATGGGGGTTTCCTTGGGAGTGTTCATGTTTATGATTATGATCCTTTTCTGTTTTTTCCCCTGCTGTAACGATATCATCATCTATAACTTTAATACCTTTACTGGCATCAATTTCTACTAATTGCGAATTTTCGGCATTTTTAACTGTATCTGTGAGAAATTCTTCCATGCCTAGGCCATTTTTTACTAAAATCTTGGCTGTGGCGATCGCTCTGACATTATCTGGTGTAGCTTGGTAATCATGTACATCTGTTCCTGGAGGTACTAAAATCTCCACATTTGCTACATCCCCAGCTACAGCTTTGGTAAATAAATACACTGGCAAAAATGTCGTTAAGATTTGAGTTTTTTCGGATTTATTGACCAATGACTGCGTAGCATTGTCATCAGTATTTTCCCTGGCTTGGGTACATCCAGCCACAATTGACGACACAAATAGGGAGAAAATAAGTATAATCCATTTTTTTAAAGGGTTTAAACCGTTTTTTTTGATTTTATCTCTCTGTTTATTGTGCATAATCCAGAATACTTACTTTATTGACATCAATACCTTGACTAATAATCATACTCAGATTATACATTAACATAAGAATTATTATCATTCTCTCTAGCTGTTGGTAACAAAACTATCAAGATTTACAAGATTCTTTGGTTTAAGTAGTATAGATTACATTTTTTCTAAAAATACTACCTTAATATTGTTTTTTTCAAGTGCTAAGAATTTTTAACCATGTAGTTAAAAGATTTGTTGACTGCTAGTATATTGAGAATATTTCTTAATAAACTGTGTTAAAACCAAGGTTAAGAAACTTCTCTGTATGGTTGTAAAAAGTAAGTAAATGGGTGTGTGGAACAATGTCTAAAATATCGAATAATCTGTCTATTCCAGCAGTTTGTGGTGTAATGCTATGTTTGAATACATCAGTTTTGGCAGGAGAAACACCAGGGAACACAGAAGCGAATGAAGCTTTAGCTGTTTCTAGCCTGGAAAAAATTAATCATAATTATCAACAAAATTTAATATCACAAGTTACATCGGTATCTCAATTTTCCGATGTTCAGCCTACAGACTGGGCGTTTCAAGCTTTACAGTCCTTGGTAGAACGTTATGGGTGTATAGCAGGTTATCCCAACGGTACATATCGTGGAAATCGCGCATTAACAAGATATGAGTTTGCAGCCGGTTTAAATGCTTGCTTAGATCGAGTCAATGAATTAATTGCCACAGCGACGGCTGATATGGTATCAAAACAAGATTTAGCTACATTGCAAAGACTACAGGAAGATTTTTCTGCCGAACTAGCAACCCTACGGGGAAGAGTAGATGCTGTAGAAGCGAGAACCGCTGAATTAGAAGCAAATCAATTTTCTACTACCAGTAAACTCCAGGGTCAAGTTGTAGGCGTTGTCAGTGATGTTTTAGCAGGTGACAACGATACTAACAGTAGTACAACCTTTGGCGCACGGGCTAGAATTGAATTTGTTAGTAGTTTTACTGGTCAAGATACGCTATTCACTAGGATAGAAAGTAATAATATCAATAGTCCTGATCTGGGGACACCTGAAGGTAACTTATTTTTTGCTGGTAGTGATGGAACTAACAACGCTTACTTGGGTACATTGTGGTACAAATTTCCCGTAGGCAAGAAAACACAAGTAATTGCGATCGCTGAAGGTGGTGCAGCAGACGACGTTACCAGTACAGTTAATATTTTTGATGGGGATGGGGCGTTTGGTGCTTTGTCTACCTTTGGTACACGCAACCCCATCTATGGACAAATAGGTGGTGCGGGTTTGGGTGTGACTCATCAGTTTAGTAACGCATTAGGAGTAAGTTTAGGATATTTAAGTGGTACAGCTAATGATCCGAGTGCCAAAAGTGGTTTATTTGATGGACCCTATGGTGCTTTGGCACAGTTGACAGTCAGACCAAGCGATCGCATTACTTTGGGTTTAACGTATATCAATTCCTACAATACATCACTAGCAACAGGTAGCACCACTGCCACCTTTGATGGTGTTACCGAGGCATTTTCCAGTAATTCCTATGGTGTGCAAGCATCTATTGGTATTAGTGAAAAATTTGTTGTCGGTGGTTGGGCGGGATATACCAACAGTAAAGTGTTAACAGGTGCAAAAGGAGATGTAGATATTTGGAACTATGCGGTTACGCTTGGTTTTCCCGACTTGGGTAAAAAAGGTAACTTGGCTGGTATTATCCTGGGTATGGAACCAAAAGTTACTAACTCTACCGCCGCCGTAGTAGCTGAAGATGCTAATACCTCATATCACGTAGAGGCATTTTATCAATATCGAGTCAGTGAAAATATCACCATTACCCCTGGAGTTATTTGGTTAACAGCACCAAACCATAACAATAATAATAATGATGTAGTTATTGGGGCGCTGAGAACTACTTTTAGTTTTTAAGGTTTAAAATCACTATAACGTGGAAAAAAGACCAGCCTCCCACAGCTGGTCTCACAATAAAAAACGTTGTTCGTGTTGTCTTCTCAATAGAGTCAAAACCAAATTGCGCGTTCCCAAAATGCAACGGGCAACTTTTCTTAACAAGATTGTAACAGCCAGTACAGATTTTTCATGTAAAATTCTCAAAAAATATCCGCCCCCAGTTAAGTAATTCTTTATATTTCTAGGCAGATGAGGAAGATCCGTCAAGGTCTAAAAGTCAGGAATTTATGACTTATAGCAGGAGTCAGGAGAATGAAAAAAGAATTTTCTATTCCCTATTCCCTCTTAACTGTCACCTGTCACCTGTCACCTGTCACCTGTCACCTGTCACCTATTATTCCTGGTTTTCCCCAAATAATCGTTTCTTGTTTGTAAATTACCAATCCTGGTTTTGCACCTTTGGGTTTGTAGACTCGGTTGGGTTGGGTGTAAACCACTGGTACTTGTTCACTTTGACGGCCGCGACTAAAGTAAGCTGCAATGTTAGCCGTGTATTCTAAGTCTGCTTCCTCAGCAACTGTACCGGGTTCAAGTCTTAGTAAAACATGACTTCCAGGAATTTCTTGGGCGTGAAACCACAAGTCATAATCTCCCGCTACCCGAAATGTGAGATAGTCATTTTGGTTATTGTTGCGACCAATTAAGACTTCAAAACCGCTGGGGGTGCGATAACGATGAAAGTTGGTACTTGCGGTTTCGGTGATGCTGCGGCGACGATATTCTAAATCTTCTAAATATTTTTGTTCAATTAATTCATCCCGAATTTCTTCTAAAGCTTGTAAATCATCTGCTGTTTGGTAATTGTCTATTTGAGAAATGGCAGCTTCTACTTGTTCTAAATAGTCAATTTCTGACTGTACTTCTAATAGTAAGGGTTCTACTGCTGCACGGGCGCGTTTGAGTTTTTGATGTTGTTTATAAAGCTTTTGGGCGTTTTGGACAGCGTTTTTATCTGGTTGTAGGGTAATGGCAACTGGTTTACCTGTTTCAAAATCTTCTAAAATGATTTCTTTCATCCCCGGTTGCCAGTTGTGCAAATGTGCCATTAATAGATCAGCTTTCTGGCGATATTCATCTGCTTGATCTGACTGTTGTAACCTGTCTTTAAAAGTTTTTGCTTTAGTACCTAGTTTACCCAGAATGTTATTTAATTTCTGAGTTAATTGATGGCGCAGTTGGGAAAATAACTGTTGATTTAATTGATCGGTGTAATATTGATTCAGTAATTCTTGGATATTTTTGGCTGGTGCTGTTTCACCCCAACCCATGACAGTATAGCCATTTTCAATCCAGCTAGGTTGGAATTTACCAACTTCTAAAGTTTGTAACCATTCTTGCCAATGTGCAAATAGTCTATCCCAGTCATCAGTAGTTAAAGTATCAGTATTGGTTTCTGGTGATATATTAGCTGCCAGCAACATTGAGGTAAGTAGAGAACTACTTAAACCGCTATAACTTTTTAGTAGTTGCTTTTTAACTGCACCTGGGACTAAACTTACCCTTTCTTGCCAGCGGGTTTGTGATTCATTGAGATTAGGTATAGTTCCCGTCAGTTTCGGTGGTGTTTCGTAGGGTTGTCCGGTTTGGATAGGACGAACGCTAGATTGCTGTTGACTAACTTGATGGGCAGCGGTGATAATTTCGTTGTTAGCATCGGTGAGGATGGCATTACTATATTTACCCATGACTTCAACGTACAGGTGATAAAGTGCTGCTTCTCCAGGACGACGGGCAAATTTTAAATCAACTACTCGTTCCCAAGGGGCGATAAAATCTATAGCTATTAAGGCTAAACCACCTAATTGATGGATCAGTTGTTGACTGAAGGTGAATGTATCTGGTGTGCGTGGTGGTGGTTCGGCTATACAAATTCTGGTGGCTTGGGGATGCCATGATATATCTAGCCAGTCCCGCTGTTTCATGGTTCGCAAGGCTATGGTAATAGTATAGCGATCGCGCTGGTAAACTTGTTCTGTGCGTGCTGGTAGCCAGTTAGCGCGGAGTTCGCTGCAAGTTGCGATGAGGGTGGTAAAGTCAACGGGTTGCAAAATAATTAATTATTAATAATCTGGTTTTTAGGTTTAGGCTATTCAGAATTATAGAACTTAGGCAGGAAACACGGAAGAAAGAACCACGTTCGCGTAGCGTGCCGAAGGCATAGGAACGAAGGACACAAAGGGAAGAAGGTTTTGTGGGCTTATTTGTTAGCTTCCACACCCACCATGAAATGAATTTCATGGCTAATAACCTAAGTAAACTAAAGTTCACTAAAAATTTTACCGTTTATTTTAGTCATCTTTAGATGACTTTTGCTATGAGACTGGGAATTCATTCCCAGTCGGGTGATGTTTTTATGTTAATTTACCGTCAGTCAGCATTGCGCTTTACAGGGTATTTACTGCCAGGGTGAAGGAATAGGTGTGGTTGACAAGACTTTATCTGCCATTAACCTTAAACCTGTTTTATCACAACTGGGGCAGGTAATTTCTAGAAACTGGGATGAGGTGACATCTACTTCACTCAAAATACCTTGTTTACAGTGCCAGCATTCAAATATCACTCTACTTACTGGTTGATTACAGTCTAATATCTTGATGTGTTGTGAGGGGGTGGGTTGACTTTCTATTTTTCTAGGTTTGGGGAATTTTTTGATTTCTTGAACTTCCATTGTTGTACCTGCTTGAGTCTCTATCCACTTTAGCCTTTAGGTTGGGAGTTATCACAGGTGGAGTCATCTGTTGTTGCACTGAATGGAGAAAAAGGATTTTATTGTTAACTGCATTTTTGCTAGTGTAATGATATCACCCAATTACTTATGTAACATTGTTCAGAAATATTTGATAGTAATTTTGCTAGGTTGTTATTAATCCAAGTTTCAGAACCTTTATTGACGCTGATTTATGAATAAATCAAATCACAAGTTAAATAAAAATAAATCAACCAAAGGTAATTGAAAATGCCCACCCAACTAAGCGAACTGCAAAAAATAACAGAACTGGTTATCTCTTGGGAAGCATTACCAAATGATTTTCACCTAGAGGATGAACCAGTGGAAAATACAGGACAACCTATATTAGCAGGTGCATTAAGAGAAAGTTTAGAAATAGCAGGTTTCATCCAACCACAAATGTTAATAGCTTCTAACTTTGGACTTTGTGCTACAGTCAATAACCAAATTATTGTCAAAGCACCAGACTGGTTATATATTCCCTCAGTGAAAGAGATTTTACCAGAAAGAAGAAGCTATACACCCAATTTAGAAGGGGATATACCCGCAGTCATAATGGAATTTTTATCCCATACTGAATGTGGAGAATATTCCTTTAAACGCACTTATCCCCCTGGCAAATGGTTTTTTTATGAACAAATTTTAAAAGTTCCAGTTTACATAATTTTCGATCCTGAAAATGGATTATTAGAATTTTATCAATTAGAAAATGAACGATATCAACTCAAACAACCAGATGAAAATGGTCGTCATTGGGTTGATAGTATGGGCTTATTTTTAGGAACTTGGCAAGGCACAAAAGAAGGTAGAACAGGTTATTGGTTAAGATGGTGGGATAAAGATGGGAACTTATTACTTTGGGCAGTAGAAAAAATTGACAAAGAACGTCAAGAAAAAGAAAAATTGATAGAATATTTACTCTCCCAAGGAATAGATCCGAATAATTTACCCATTTAATACCCATCTAAAAGTCACTTGTTTTCCCTTCCTCTCTTTGCGTACTTTGCTTCTTTGCGACTACCCTGCGGGATCTCCTGACGGAGATTGCGCGAAAAAATATCCCCCACAAAAAGTAGAGGATATCAAAAATAACCCGGCCAAAAAATTACTTAACCAGCAACCAAAACCCTTTCTTTCACAGGTTGCAACAACTCAGTATAAAGTGAATCCAACTGACTAGCTACACCATCCCAACTAAACTTACTCATCACCCGCATATTAGCAGACTTACCCAATGCTGCACGCCATTCAGGATTTTCTAAAATTCGGTCAATAGCATGACTAAAAGCAGTCACATCCTGGGGTGGTACTAACAAACCAGTATTTTCATTCACCACACTAAACTGAAGTCCACCCACATCACTAGCGATCACTGGTGTTCCACAGGCCATAGCTTCCACTGCAACCAATCCAAAAGGTTCATAGTGACTAGGAACAACGCAAACATCAGCCGCAGCGTAATAAGTGGGAAGAATTTCCTGTTTCAACAAACCAGGGAAGATGGTACATTCGCTCATTCCCAATTCTTTCACAATTCCCTCAATGCGATCGCGTTCTCTACCATCGCTGTTACCTGGTGTGCTTCCTCCACCAATGATTAACTTCAGATTTTTATCACCAAAAAACTTTGACTCCCGCACCGCACGTACCAAAGTTTCTATCCCTTTACGGGGGTCAAATCTTCCCACATATAACACCACCTTAGCATCTGCATCAAATCCCAAAGCTGCTCTTGCAGTGTCCCGATCCACTGAACCAAAGTGTTTAATATTCGTACCACAAGGAATAATATCAATATTTCCTTGTTGGGAAACCAAAGTTCTCATGTGGTGTTTTTCCTGTGGACTTGTGGCCACAATTCTTTCTGCTGTTTCTAATACTTTTCTTTCTACAGCTAGACGTTGACTAGCAACTAAAGGAATATTATCTATAGTGTTGTATTTGATTATTCCTAAAGAATGATATGTATGAACCTGTTTACTGCCTTGAATTTTTTTCAATTGTAAACCAACCCAACTAGATAACCAGTAGTTGGTATGAACCACTTCATATTTAATCCCGTTTTCTTTTTGGAATTTCAATAACTGTTTTACAAATTCTGGCAAATATTGAAAACCATGATCCCGTGGCACAAATTCAACTGGTCCTGCTGTTAAACGAATGGTTCGACAGCGGGGGTTATGTTGAACAATATTGTCTTGATCAGCACTCACTTTCCGGCTAAACATATCAACTTCCCATCCTAGTTGGGATAGTGCTTCACCCACTTGACGGACATATACATTTTGTCCTCCAGCCTCTTCTCTACCAATTTCAATTGCCGGATCACCGTGGACTGAAATCAAAGCTATGCGTTTGTTACTGGTTGAGTTCATAGGTTGTATGCTGCTGATGATCACAAGATAATAAATCGGAAGCTTTCAGTTAGGTGTAAATCACATATAACTGAATTCTTTAGAAAACTTTTATGTAACTTTCATTGTAAATTAAAAATATTTTCCTGTGTTTATTCTTTGGTTAAATTTACCTATTTATTAGATATGAATATTCAATAATATTGATAGATTAAATTCTATTTTTTAAATCTCAATCATTACTAAATACCTATTTTATTAAAATATTTTCACTAAAATATAGTCATCAATTAATAATTAGTTAATGACTTTAGTGGTTATATTTGAGTACCACAAACATATTATTCAAGTATTTGAAAATCGTCGTTTAAACTAGCTGTTGATATTAAAAATTCATGCAAGTTATTAGTAAAGACAATGCCATGAATTTTTTACAGAGGTGATAGGCTTACCAAGCTTTAATGGTAGAACTACTCCTGTAATGAGTGTATTTGCTTATACTATTATTGTGAATTATTTTTTTTTGTTAAATAAGATACGATTTTGTAAAAAAGTTCAATATATTCCTGCTGATAGTTGCCATAAAATTAAGCAGTGCCGATCGCCCAGTATAGTCTGGCTGTCAGCACTGCTTACTACCTCTGTTGTTGTTGGTTGTTTGCACAAAAAACAGTCCACGAGGGCTGATGATTTCCGATCAATTTAGTGACTGTGGCCACTAAAGAACAATGCAAAATTAAAAATCACTGCAACTGATCCTTAATTTCTAGTTCTGCTATATAAAACCTAGACAAAGCTAGACTTTACTTTCTACTTCAATGGGAGCATGGGAGCGGTTATCCCTCGGTAGACTTGCACGCTGTAGCCCAACGCGACTTTCTCAAGTTAAGATTTGGAAACAGACTACCACTATCAATGCTTGGTTTTCGCGTCGGTAATAGTCTTATTCAATACTTGATATACTAGGATTATACATCAAGTTGGGATTTTTCTTAGCTAACTTATGTCAATGTTTGTCAACATAAGTCTATTTTTGACGATAAAATTGTCAACTTAGGACAAGCTCTATTCCTAAACAATTAGTTGGTAGCTTGTGCAGCTAACATCTCTTTGAGTTTTTCTAATTCAGCCGCCCAACGAGGATCTGGACGAATTGCGTCTGAGTCAATATTGCTAGAGCTTTCACGAGATCCACCACCACCACGACGGGACTTTTTAGCACCTTTTTCACGACGACCTTCTTTGTTGGGACTAGGTGTGGGAGTGCTGGTAGGTTTACTACCTTGATCTTCACCTTCGTCACCCTTAGTCCGAGGTAATGCCTTTTCTAGCTTGATAGCAGTGTCTTTGAACAATTGACCATTATACTTTTCAATAATTTGGTCTGCTTGTTCGTCGTTGTTGACTGTCAAAAATCCAAAACCACGACATTTACCTGTTTTCCGATCTTTGATCAATTTGGTGGTGACAGCATCGCCTTCTTCTGCAAATACTGCTTGCAACTCTTGACGATCTATTTCTTCTTTGGGCAAATTACCTATATATAAACGAACAGACATGAACTATACCTCCAGGGTAAAAATGAACTTGTGTTGACAGAGTAAATTGGTTTTGGTTTTTTTTTAGTAGATGTTGTTAATCAACTAAAAATTTCCATCAACCAATTTTATTAATACCAGCCATAAACGCTATAGTTCCAAACTGCAAGCCCTATTTATATCTTGCTGTTTGTTCGCAGGGTATCTCCCCGACAGGACGAACTACAGCGCCCTATATCCCTCAGCTAAAAGCTATTGGGACTAATTCTCTTGAGATATTTAAACTATCATTAATATCTGCATGAATCAATGAATTATTACCTATTTTATATAAATCGGTGCTAATTTTTTGAAGACTAAATGTAAATTGGAAAGGGTAACTTTCATCATACCTAGAAACCCTATTTGGATGTTGGTAACAACTAAAAATTATGTTGGTAAAAAAATCATCAAACAAGGTTTTCATCTCTGATAATTTGGCTTTGTAGCTCCACAACTTCACAACCCATTCCAGGCAGAAAAATACAAATTTGTGTTGATTGTATTTGTCTGCCATAACTAATTTACCATGATGTCTATACAGTATATTATCTCTAATCACAAAAGTACCCATTATATTTTTTATTGTCATTTGAATTTCTGCATAATCTGGATAAATTGATAAAGATAAATATTTATTTTTTTGATGATGATTACATTTTGGCAAGCTTAATTTTCTTAGAGAATTATTTATAAATTGATATTTAGACTTACGTTCCATATATGAATTAGATGCCACCCAAAATTTTGACCTATGAATATATAAAAGTAATGATTTTTTGGCTATTTGCACAGGTAAATTGAGAATGTTTCCTATCATATAACAGTCAGTATAATTGTAGAGGCTTTTGGCAAATAAATACAAAGATTCAATCTCCGGATCATGGGGATTATTGCTTTGGATAATTTGCTTTTCTACTAACTGCATAATGGTATATAAGAATATGCTTACTTATACTAACTAATGACTAAAATCCAGTCAATTCTTTTAAATTCGTTATTGGCAATGATGTTTGCTCTGCTGTGATGTTGATATTTTTTAATATTCATGTTGGTCTATAAATTGGACAATGCTTGCCAATATAGTTGTTGACTATAATCATATTGACTTAAAATAAAACCGCTATGAAGTGCAGCTAATACCATCTTAATCTTCAGAATTATAAGTTTGATAACTCACTATCCACCGCCGTATATCAATAAAATACTCTTAGCTTCTACCTAGAGAATGAAATACCATCTTTTACATTGTTATGGCATTCACCACACAGCTGATCTAGCACTTAAATTTTCGCCGATATAAAGCATTATTACATCATAGCATACAATGAGTTTTTTACGCAAGGGGTAGAATTTCAACAAAAATCATCCTTTAGCTGCTGTTTGAAGATTGGACGATTACGCTGTTGTGCTAGTGAACAAACAGAATTCAGAGATGTAATCTAAAAATATTTGTGCATTTCATGAATAAATGTAACACTCTTAGAAAGAATGTGCAAATTTTGTTGACATTGTTCCAAACTTATCTTTGAGAAAATTTTCCGCAGAATGTATCTAAACTACCCGGTTATAGATTGGGCTGTCAGCATGATGTATGCTCCCCAAGCTTGGGCTACAACGGCTAAAACGGTAGACCAAATGGGATGGGGACTGTTAATAATGTTACCTGTTTGAGTTTCCAATGTTTGGATGTCTATCCAAGGTGTCGCTCCTCGACGTAACCAACCTGTGACTGTAACTTGTCTGCCGATCCATTTTTGAGGATGGGCTGATGGTGATAACCAAGGAATATGATGGAGTTTAACTAAGCCCAGGTTAGTTTGTAAAATCAGGTCTTGGGATAAACTATTGCCGATGCCTGGACGACCTATGAGTTTACCAACTAGGCGGACGCTGATGCTATCAATTGGTAATACTGAAGGATCTATTAATAGTTTCAGTGCTTGCTGGTCATTATGTAAGTTGTGTTGATTAATTTCTGGGAAAAAGCTGTTGATTCTCATTAATGTACCAACGCTAAAGCCAATCATTAAAAATCCTGTGATAAAAGACCAATCATCATAAATCCATTTTAGGTTAACAACATGAGTGGTGTAAGCGGTTTGCCAACTTAACCAAAATAGACCAGCTAAGATAAGTCCGGAAGGAATGCCTAACCAAGGGGCAATTTGTAGTAGAAAGGACTGGGGCTTAACTTGCAATAATTCTGGAGTGATGAAATATAGCTCTGGTTCTAGATGCCAATGACGAGCAATTTGACATAGACGTTGGAGGCGATCGCCCATTAAAGGATGACTACTATTAATAGTAAACCATTGGCGATAAGGATTACTACTTTCCCACATTAAGAATGATTCCCAACGCAGGTTTTCTATCACACTGCCTAAACACAGACTTTGTTTAACATCTACTGGGGCTAAAATATTCACACTTTCTAGTTCCCAGCTGGTTTGTTGTTTTGTCTTGATATCGTCAGCAATACCAATACTAATTTTTAGTAAAGCCCGAATTAAGCCATTAGGATTACCTGTAATTTCCGCAGCATGGCGATCGCTGGCATAAACGCGAAATCGAGAATTTAGTAAGATTATACCAGTAATTAAACACCAAATTCCATAACTTAAATTAGCCACTGCTGTAGTAGTCCAGATCCAGAGGCTATTTTCACTTTTGTTGCCCCAAATTGAGGCTTGTTGATAAAGTTTATAAATGGGTAAAGTGACTAAAAAAGCTAAGGACATAATTCCAAAATCCCAGCGGCGAATTTGTCCTAAAGCTAAACCATAAATAGTGGCTATTTCATCATTATTTAATTGTTCCAAAAGTCCTTGACTGACAACAATTCTGGCTGTACGAGGTAGATTACCATAGGTAAACATCATTGGTGCTGTCATTGGCAAAATCTTTAATTCAGGTATAGGCCAATGTCGCATTTGACAAGTACGTTGTGTGACTCTGACTGCTTCACGACTGTAATTGTACAAATTATCTTTTGCTAAAGGTTTTTGTTGGTAAAATTCAGTCAATATCCAATCTAATAACCACGGTGATAATCCCAGCAGGAATAATAATAAAACTAATATGAATGAACTGGGACTATTATATAAAAATGGCAAGGGGCTAACATAAGGAAATTTGTCTAAAATTTGGTTAGTTAAAATCATTACCGACTCCACCATGGCAACTAACACAGCAAACAAAACCATAAAAGTTGCTAATGCTAGTAGTCGGGAAGAAATAAAATTATATTTACGCAGGGGTTGCCAAACTTTAGCACGTCTAGCTTGTCGCCAATTGATGTTCTTTTTTTCGGTAGTTTTTCCATCTCTAGAAATATTAAATTTGGCATTTGATAAAGCAGTTTGAGATTTAATCTTTCTAGAAATTTTGGCTTGTTGCTGTGTTAACTTAGCGTAATTTGACTTCTTTTGAGATTCTAGGCGTTTTTCACGCTTAATTAAATGATCAAGGGCGCGTTTTGCCCATTCTTGGACTTGGGAATTATCACTTTCAATGAGATTATTACACCAAGCGATCGCCTGATCAGTTTCCCCTGTATGGGCATAAGCCATTACTAAACCAACTTGCGCTTGCAAGCAAGCATTGCTTTGATCCAGAATATTTGCAAGGGGGACAAGTTGAGTAATGGCTGCATAGTAATTTTCCTGTTTAAGGGCAACTAAACCAGCCTCCAAAGCTAATTTTTCAGATGAAGGCATAGACTTATTCTTACTCCAATTTTTTCTCAGTCAGGCACGCTATCTAATTACAACTTCACAAAATAGATGCGAGTTCCCGAATAAATTTATTCAGGAGTTGAAGGAGTCAGAAGGGGCAGAAAGGCCGTTCGCCCGTACAGGAGTCAGAATCACAACAATTGAGCCTATTTTTTATTCCCTCATTTACGAATTACTAGGTTGTTGAGCAGAAAAAACGGGAGCGATCGCACTTAATTTTAACTCTGGATGATCTCCTAGTAACTGTTGACAATTCCACTCATTGCGGAACAATAAAACAGGGCGACCCATGCTATCTTTTACAGTAGTTGTGTTAAATAAACGTCCCACTTTTTCCAAAGCTTCCCAACCACCTTCGACCCATCTCGCTACACTGTAAGGTAAAATATCTAAGATAGTTTCTACACCATATTCATTCTGTAATCTAAACTGCACAACTTCAAATTGCAACTGACCCACAGCAGCTAAAATTGGCTCACGTTTAGCTTCATCAGTGGAATACATAATCTGTACTGCACCCTCTTCTCTTAATTCGGAAACACCTTTTTGAAATTGCTTAAATTTTGATGGGTTGGGATTTCTTAAAGTTGCAAATAGTTCTGGGGAAAAGTAAGGAATTCCCTCATATTCTAGTTTTTGCCCTGTATAAATTGTGTCGCCAATTGCAAAAACGCCGGGATTATTTAACCCAATTACATCTCCCGCATAGGCAACATCAATAGACTCTCGATCTTGGGCAAATAGTTTTTGTGGCCGAGACAGACGCACCGCTTTACCTGTGCGAGCATGATTGACTGTCATATCCTTTTCAAACTTGCCTGTACAAACCCGGACAAAAGCCACCCTATCCCTATGTTTGGGATCCATGTTAGCTTGGAGTTTGAACACAAATCCCGTAAATTCTGGGTAGGTGGGGGGAATTTCTCCCGCAGTGCTGTTATGTGTACCAGGTTTCAGGGCATACTCAAGGAAGTTTTTCAGGAATAGTTCTACACCGAAGTTTGTCATGGCACTACCGAAAAATACGGGTGTCATTTTTCCTTGATGGACTAAATCTAAATCTAGTTCTGCTCCTGCTCCTTCCAATAGTTCTAGCTCATCTTTGAGTTGATGATAAAGTTCTGGTTCTAACAACTCTTCAATTCTGCTATCACCTAGATTCATCACAGTATCAACGGCTTCTTTACTACCGTGGGCGCTACGTTCAAATAAATGAATCTGCTGTTGATGACGGTCAAAAACTCCTTTAAAGCGATCGCCCATCCCTATCGGCCAATTTACAGGATATGTCTGTAAACCTAACTCTTGCTCAATTTCATCTAACAATTCTAACGGTTCTCTCCCCGGACGATCCAATTTATTCACAAAGGTGAAAATAGGAATACCTCTGAGTTTACACACTTCAAACAGTTTCCGGGTTTGGGGTTCTAACCCTTTAGCCGCATCAATCAGCATTACCGCATTATCTGCTGCTGCTAAAGTTCTATAGGTATCTTCACTAAAATCTTGGTGTCCAGGAGTATCTAATAAATTAATTTGACAATTGCGGTAAATAAATTGTAAAACTGTGGAGGTGATAGAAATACCCCGTTGCTGTTCCATCGCCATCCAGTCAGAAGTCGCTTTACGCTGGTCTCTACGAGCTTTTACCGCTCCTGCTTCATGGATAGCACCTCCGTATAATAGTAACTTTTCTGTTAACGTAGTTTTACCAGCGTCAGGGTGAGAAATAATCGCAAAATTGCGACGCTGTTCTACGGCTTGACCTAGTTCTTCTACAAGTTCAGTCGCCATAATTTTTATTTTTATCCAATTCTGGAGTTTTTAAGGTTTTTCTATTTTATAGCTTGATTGGGATCTCACGCAAAGACGCAAAGGCGCAAAGGAAGAGGAAGATAATTTTTTTTGGTGGAGGTTGTTGACAATTTTTTGCGTTTGGGTTATATTGTTATTGTGGGAAACTGTGGGCGCATATATATAGGGTTTAAGGATTTACAAGATTTTTTTGGGAAAGATTGATTTTTGGGAAGTTGAGATTTTCAGATCACCCAACCTGAAAATCCTTACATCCTGGACATTATCTCGACTTCGCGGTAGTTGAGCGTAGTCGAAACTCAATAACCACCTGATGCTGACAAATAAATCAGCGTTCATCTGCGTTTATCCGCGTTCGCCCCTTGACAAAAATCTCAACTTCCATTATTCTAATGTTATAGGTGGAAAAGTGTGCGTCCATATATAACGTATTTTCAAAATCTCAGGTTTTCAAAACACAACTTCCTGAAAAACACACTGCTAAAATTCTAAAAAAAATTCCGCCTTCGGCGGGAAAAGGGAAAAAGAACAAGAGCAAAGGGCAAGAGGAAAAAAGTATAGAGTGCTACCGGAGTCTCCCAACAACGCAGACAACACGAAAACCAATAAAGTTGCTGTGGTAGTCGCGGTAGCTGCCGTAACGACACGCGGAACGGCAGTTCTCAGGAAAGTAGCCCCAGGAACCACCCCGCATCGTCTTTGTATCGCTTTGTCTATTTAAAGCACTACCACCTATGGGCGCGTTTATATAACTATCTTGCCAGCTATCTTCGCACCATTCCCATACATTACCGTGCATATCATACAAACCAAAAGCATTAGGGGGAAAAGTTCCTACATCAGTGGTTTGTTCTCGATATTTACCTTTTGGTGCATCGGCATAGGAATAATTACCATTGTAGTTTACCAAATCTGGGGTAATACTTTCACCAAAATAAAAAGGTGTAGTTGTTCCCGCTCGACAAGCATACTCCCATTGTGCCTCACTAGGCAACTTATAGTTTTTACCTGTTTTTTGGCTTAACTTTTCACAGAATGCCACTGCATCATCCCAACTTACATATTCAACAGGACGTTGGTTGGTGAGCGAAGTCGAACCATCACCTTTGAAACTACCAGGATTATTACCTAAAATAGCTTGATACTGTGCTTGGGTCAAGGGATATTTACCCATAAAGAAACTTTCCAGGGTAACTTGATGTTGTGGACCTTCAGGATTCCATCTTCCGTCTTCATTTTCCGGTGAACCCATCATAAAAGTTCCTGCGGGTATTTCCACCATTTCCAACATCACCCCATTTCCCAAGTCTTCGACAAAATATCTTGCTGACTGGTTGCGTCGTTTAATTATTTCTCCTTTGCGGTTAGTGGTGACAACTTTAAAGTTAAAGGTTTTCAGGTTTAACCTCTCTCCAAACCTCTCTTCTGGTGGGAGAGAAGCTATAATATCCCCATTCTCTTGTAGGGAAGGGGGTTTAGGGGGGTTAGGTTTTTCTATTCCTAAATAACCAAACCACTCTCCCATAGATTGGGGACGTTTTCGATAGTCTAACTCCATCCCCTTCAAAATAGCATCGTTCACCTTTTGACTAATTTGAGAATTATATTTTTGTGGTGGTTCAATGGCCATTTTCAGATCCAACATGATCTTAGCATTGAGATAAGGACTAGGGAGAGGAATATAAGGAGGTTCATCCACCGCGATGATTACATATAATGTTGCAGCAAGGGAATAAATATCTAATGTGGGGGTAAAGTTACTGCGGTTTTCAAATTGTTCTGGTGGTGCAAAAACTGGAGTTTTCGCATTTGTTAAACTCATGGTTTCGGCAAAATTGACTTCCCGCGCTAACCCAAAATCTATTAATATCGCTTTTTTGTCAGATTCTCGCAGTAAAATATTGGCAGGTTTAATATCTCGATGTAGATAATTTTTACTATGAATATAATCTAAAGCTGTGCCAATTTCTTCGATAATCTTTAAACCATCACTTTCACTGAAAGTTCCCTGACTTCCTATATATTTTTGTAAATTTCTTCCTTGTACATATTCCATCACCATACAAGATAAAACTGCATCTTGAATTTTTTCTTGGAACAGTTCTGGATAGACTTTCACAATGTGGGGATGGTCAAAGGTCGCTAACACCATCGCTTCGGTGTTAAATTTGTCTTGTTCCTCAGCGAAAAATTCTGCAAAACCTTCACTATTTCCATTTTTGTCTCGATAACGTTGTTGCAGAGAAAAGACGTTGAGACTTTTAATAGCTACTTGGGTTTTGCGTTTATCATCTTTTGCAAGATAGGTGACACCAAACCCTCCTTGTCCCAGAATTTCAATTATTTCATATTGTCCGCGTTTAATTTTTTGTCCTGGGTTAAAGTACACCATCTTTAACTCGCTCAGTAATAATATGAGTTTTTATCAAACCCACTGTAGTATTGTAGGGTGTGTTAAAACGAAGTTTGTAACGCACCAAAATCTTGATAATGGTGCGTTACGCTATTGCTAACGCACCCTACGTATATTTTTAGAAATAAAACCGGATTCCTATATAAGTTTATATCAAACCCACTGTAGCATTATTTGTCAGCGTTAGGATTTGAGAATTTACAAGATTGTTGTTAACAACATTAAAAATTATTCGCGTCTGTAGGTTCAAAACTCAAACTTCTGAAAAAACAAACCTGAATTTTTCAAAACCCGTTATATATGGGCGCACCTTTTCCACCCATAACATATACTATAAAATAGTTTTTTCGACTTGTCAAGCCTAAACAAAAATTTCCGTAAAACGAAAAAGGGTTTAGCACTGCTAAACCCCTACAGTATCTTTAATTGAGAAGATTCTACAGACTTTGGAAATACTTATCTAAAGCCTCATGTACTAACTCAGTCATGGGTTTACCTTGCTGTTCTGCGGTTTCCTTGAGTTGGGAATAAACGTCATCCCGCAGACTTACCCGATGGCGTGATTTTCCGCTGCTGGTTGGTGTTCCAGGGGTGTAGGTGTCAGAAAATTCGCGGATAGCATCAAAACCTACTCTGTCGCAAAAATCACCGAATTTCTCTTTACCTTTGCGAAACTTCTTAAAATAGATGAAAATTGGTTCTAAAAAGCTTTCGATGTCGTTGTGATGCAGTTTTTCAATGATTGGTCTAGCTAATCTGGTTTGGTCTGGTGAACCACCTAACCAGATTTGATAAGATTCTGGTGCGCTACCAACAAACCCTAATTCTGCCATATAAGGACGAGCGCAACCATTAGGGCAACCAGTCATCCTTACCACAAAATGTTCTTTTTGTAAACCCACTTTATCTAATAAAGCTCTGATTCTTTCTAAAATACCAGGTATTGCCCGTTCTGATTCTGTGATTGCTAAACCACAAGTTGGTAAAGCGGGACAAGCCATAGCATAGCGGGTTAAAGCAGGAATTTGATCAGGGTCAGCAATGACACCACACTGATCTAAAATTGTTTGAATTGCTTCTTTATCTGCTGGGGAAATTTCGTAGAAAATTAGATTGTGGTTAGGTGTGAGACGAATAGGTAAATTAAATTGTTCAACTATTAACCTTAAAGCGGTTTTGAGCTTAAATTCACCTTCATCTTTGACTCGACCATTATCTATAGAAATACCCAAAAAGAGTTTACCGTCTCCTTGTTCATTCCAACCTAGATAGTCCTGATATTTGAATTTGGGTAATTCTTTAAATGGTTCGACAGATTTACCAAAGTATTCTTCTACTTGGGTGCGGAATTTTTCTACACCCCAATCATTGATTAAATATTTTAATCTAGCGTGTCTGCGATTGGTGCGATCGCCATAATCTCTTTGAGTAGCAACTATGGCTTTAACAATATCATAAACATCTTCTTTTGTAACATAACCAATAGGATCAGCAGCGCGAGCAAAGGTTTCTTCTTTGTTGTGAGTTCTTCCCAAACCACCACCAGCAAGAACATTAAAACCTTGTAATTCTCCCTTTTTATTAGTAATGACTACTAACGTTAAATCCTGGGTATACAAATCAACAGAATTATCACCGGGAACTGTCACGCAAATTTTAAACTTACGTGGCATATAATGAGTGCCATAAATTGGTTCTACGGAATCATGGACAATTGTCCCAGTTCCGTTTTTTTCCCTAGCTGCTTTTACCTCTGGGTGTTCTTCAGCACTAATCGCTTTTTCCCCATCCAACCAGATTTCATAATAAGCACCGGTTTGAGGTGAGAGCAAATCAGCGACATTTTGGGCATATTCCCAAGCATACTGATATTCTGGGCGATTTTTGAAGGGTGCAGCGGGTGCCATAACGTTACGGTTAATGTCACCACAAGCGCCTAAAGTAGAACCAAGATTTTGAACAATTGTAGAGATAGCTGTTTTCAGATTCTTTTTCAAAATCCCGTGTAACTGAAAACCTTGGCGGGTGGTAACTCGTAAAGTATGATTACCGTATTCATCAGCTAATTTATCCAAGGCCAAATATAGCTGTGGTGGTATTAACCCCCCAGGGTTTCTTGTCCGCAGCATCATTTGATAATCTTTTTCCTGTCCTTTGACGCGATTATCACGGTTATCCTGTTGATAAGACCCATGAAATTTGAGAATCTGAATCGCATCTTCACTAAAATGAGTTGTATCCTCAAGAATTTCTGTCGCTACAGGTTCAAGCAAAAAATTACTATTTTCTTTGATACCTTCGACTTTGGAAGGTGGCCGATTACTAACGGGAGCAGGAGCAGTGTTAACCATTACAGTAGTATGTTTCTCAATAGGGTAAATGCAGTAGTAAAAGCCGAATTCGGAGTTTATTAATATCGGTTCATTTATTACAACACCAAAAATCCGGTCGGAATTATGAATAATAACCTAATTTTAACACAGTGAAAAGCCGGCTTCATAAGTGATTTAACACTTAACAGAACCAGCATTTTTAGTATTTTATAGCTTTTAAGCAATACACAAATTTTTTATATTTATCTGTTGACATATCGGCTAAACTGTGTAGTTTGTCAACAGATACTGATTAGTCATTGGTCATTGGTCATTAGTTATTTGTACTCAATCACCAATCACTTATCTAAAGCGATAACCGATACCACCATTGATGCTGACAGCGGAAGCGGGACTATTTTGATAAGCTTTGAGTCCAACTTTAGCATTTGTGTAAACTAGGAAGTTTTTAGTAACTTCTGATTCCACACCAGCACCAACAACTACGGAATCTCTATTACCCAAGGGAGTTGGTTTACCATCAGATTCGACAAAAGAGTAACCACCAGTAATGAAAGCATTGGTTCTATTAGCGATGGGAACATCTACGGAAACTTCAGGAATAATTGCGGTTGTTTCATCACTCCACAGGACGTTACCCCGTGCCGAAAAAGGAGTATTTCCTATTTTTACACGTCCAGTGATATTACCACCCAAGGTGGCAGCATCACCGTTTTGTCCACCATTGGTAACACCAGCAGCGACACCAGCGCCGATATAACTAGCATCTGTTCCTTTTTGAGTTTCTGCCGCAGCTTTACCAGCAGAAAGAAATATAGGAGCAATTACTAAGGAAGATAAAGCAGAAATTGTGACTAAAGATTTGAGAAGGCGTTTCATATTGTTCACCATATATCAGAAGTTTTACTGTTAAATGCTCTGTCGAGGATCAGTTAAAAATGTTCCAGTTGATTTTTAATTTTACTAAAATCCTTGTTAGTATTGATGCAATATATTTAAGGTTTTGGATATTTAGTAAATTTTTGAATCAGTAATTATAATTACACATATATCTTTGATGATTCCAGATGGCAAATTGAGATTTTGAAAGTTTAACTCTATCGAAAATTATGGTGACTGCAAAGCAGGTGTTATCAGGTTTAATGGGCGTATGTGTGGGAGATGCTCTTGGTGTACCAGTGGAATTTACTAGCCGTGTTGATCGTACCCTTTCCCCAGTCACATCCATGCAAGGTGGTGGTACATGGTGTCAACCTCCAGGAACTTGGTCTGACGACAGTTCACTAACTTTGTGTTTAGCAGCATCTCTGTGTGAGGGATTTTCCTTAGATGCGATCGCCCATTCCTTTTATCGTTGGTATAGTGAGGGTTATTGGGGCGCTCATGGGGAAGTGTTTGATATTGGTAACACTACCTTAGAAGCTATCATGAATTGGCACAAGGGAGCATCACCGGAAACAGCTGGTGGTAGCCAGGAATATAACAATGGTAATGGTTCGTTAATGCGAATTTTACCGATGGCTTATTTTTATCAGGCTGGGAATTTTCAGGAGTTGATAGAAAAGGTACACCAAGTTTCCTGTATTACTCATGGTCATCTGCGATCGCAAATGGCTTGTGGAATTTATATTAGTATTGCCATAGAGTTACTTACAGGTTTTGAGCCGAATGTGGCTTATCTGCAAGGATTAGAAAAGATTAATGCACTATATTCTAGTGGTGAATATGCCTTAGAAAAACCTTCTTTTGACAGAGTTTTCAGCGGTGAAATTGCTCAAATACCTATTGAAGAGATTAACTCTAGTGGTTACGTTGTTGATACCTTGGAGGCATCATTATGGTGTTTGTTAAATAGTTCCTCCTACGCCCAAGCGGTACTAAAAGCAGTTAACTTAGGCGGAGATACGGATACTACTGGGGCTGTCACTGGTGGTTTAGCCGGAATTTACTACGGTTGGGAAAGCATTCCCAATGAATGGCTCGAACAAATCGCCCGCAAACAAGACATTATGGATTTAGCTAGTAGGTTGTCATTAGTCATTAGTTAACTGTCACCTGTCACCTGTCACCTGTCACCTATCAACTGTCAACTGTCAAATTAAACCAAAGACAAAGAGTAGACTTGACCATCAATTAATAGCCTAGTTATACCCTTAGCTTGGAGATGGTTACTAGCCTTGTGCAGCATCCTACTATCAGGGACTTTAATCACGCGATCGCGCTTAGTAGAAAAGCGTTTAGCAACTCGATGATTATCAAAGATAGGTAGAGTTTTTTGCTGGGTTTCAATCACAGGAATAGGGCCCAAATCACCGAAATCCTTGAGAGGTCTAGTAATTAATTCCGCAGAACGGTCAATCACCAAATAACAAGTTTTGGGCAAATGTGCCACCGACAATGGTAAAACCTGAACCGGAGCTTCTCCGGGTCTACGATTTGTGAATAGAGGAGTAGGTTCTTCAAAATCGTCGTCGTCAAACTCTTCCTCATCATCATACAAATCATCATCCAAATCATCCAAATCATCAGATTCATTGAGTAAATCGTCATCAAACATATCGTCAATAACTTTACCCGCTGGGGTTTCATCATCAATGACTTTTTTGTTAATCCGAGGAACTTCTGATAGTTTGGGTTTAGGAGTTTCTACCTCCTTAATTACTTCCCTAATTATGGGTAGATCAGGTTTTTCCGTAGCGGAAGAACGGGTTTTTACCCTTCTAATTGCCGGAATTTGGCGTTGTTCCTCCTCTTGAGTTTGATCCTCTTGAGGTTGAGGAGTTTCTGTAAGAGGTGATTTGCTCTCTTCCAGCTTGAGCAAAACTGGGGAAGGCTGATCATTGGTTTCTGGTGATGTATCTGTCTGTCCACTCAACAGTGGTAGATCATCATAGTTGACCTGCGCTCTGCCTTCAGGGGTTCTAGCAGCACGTTTTAAAGAAACAAGATATTCGTAATCTTCTTCTGGTAAGGTACTTTTGAGTAACCTGCTAATTGTTGAGTTACTTACTCCATAGCGTTCTGCCAAAGTCGAGGTGGTTTCGGCAGTTTCTCTATATAACTTGAGAATTTCTTGTTTGTCAGAATCTGTTAATTTTCTCACGGTAGACACCAAATTGATTAAGTTCGTTTGCGTCCACTGGTACGCCGTTTAAGGCTCATTGATGCTTCGTATTCCAGAGCAGCACCCATACCAAATAACACTCCGCTAAATATCCAGAATACTTCTAGTATGTCTCCACTTTCGTAATTTGCAATAGAGTTAGTGGCATATTTAAACCACATATCTGCAATGTAGAGGCAAAATGCAGCGGCTGCAATCATTCTCCAGGAAAGGGAAACTTTTCCTCCCCAAAACGCTAATAACATAATTGTAGCGATAATTAACAGCAGCACATCACTGACTATGTAAAACCAATCTACTGCTATTTTTACTTTGAGCAATAAAGGATCTAATTCTGGTGAAGGGGCTGGATTTTGCTGGGCAATAAACCAGGCAATCAGAATTCCCACAACTCCAATTGCAAACACAATCAACCATTGCCAGATTTCCAAAGTAATCCGTCGGGAGAACAAGGCTAGGGACATACCTATACCCAGAAGCAGATAATTGAGGACATAAAACGCATCAGCAAAAGATATATCTGCTTCTTGTTTTTGAATTAGTTCTGTGTAGCCAAACACTAGACCACCTATAAAATAAGCAGACATTCCCAAACCAATAAATAGCCAAACCTTGCGATTACTGATAATTTGGGTACTTTGCCAATTTCGCCAGCAGAGAACAGCTGCACTTAAAAACGCAAGGATTTCAAAAATGTATGTTCCCACCGAGTACCAGGTTTCACGAATTTCTTTACCACTAGCAGGATCAAGAGTTTTGGCACTGAACAACAAAAAGTATAACAGGGCTAACACTGCCCAGCTAATGCCCATCAAAACTATCCTTTGTGTTGTGAAAAAAGGTTGGGCTTTGTACGTAGTGTCGTATGAATTAGTCATAGGTTTTCACCAGGTAAATGCACTGTAGCTGTATTTTGAGTTAATCAATCAATGTCGTATGTAATAGTTGATAAATCAGGCAGTATTTGATTCTAAAACAACGATTAGTAGCTGTAAAATATTTATTCGCAACTACTGAGAGTGAATTTTTGAATACCAAATAGTTACCGTAATATCCATACTAATGCCAAAGTTTACCGAGTGGAGACTGATTTAACCAAGCGAGAAAAACTAAGAGTTCATCATCTTCCATGTCTTGTAGCCTGTCCTCTAATTGATGTGCAAAGTTTGTGTCACCAAAATATATTTTTCCTAGCTTGTGCAGTTCTTCCAGGAGAATAATGACATGAGTTTCTTGCCAAGTAGGCAGTTTTGGCATTTGTGAAGGTTCAACGGTGATTAAAGCTTTTGCTGACTCTGGGGAAGATACTTGGGGAAATTGTTTTTGCTGTAGTACCCCAGTAATATCTTTCTCAAATAACTTGACTTGGCGATTACCTAGTAAATCTTCAATATCCATGTAAACTGCTTGTAACAACAAGATACTCGCTAAGGTCAGTATTTCAGCACTACTATGGCTACCCGTATCCGTACCTAACTGTTCCAAGCGGATTTTTCCCCAAACGCTAAAGCGTTCTGGTTCTTCTAGTAAAACACAGGCTTTACCTCGATTATCGGTAAGGGATCTCCATAGTGCTTTTGCTTCTACTTCTTGACTAGCTTTGAAAACACTTACTAAGCGAAAGGTTTGCCCCTGATAACTGAGGATCGGCACCTGCTGATCCCTCGTTGGGTGCTGAACAGTAGATATTTCAACATCCTGACGTTTAAGAATAAACATGGTACTTGCAACTAATTCCTCAGAGGGGCTGTTTTGATAAGGGATGTATCATTGTTTTGGGCGATATGGCCAAAAGTATAATAGTTTATATTATGGTGAATTAAAATTAGACGTTTGCCAAATACTTTACCAGTATACTGGTTCAGGAACATCAGTATTTACATGAAAAGAATTCTTTCACAGATGATGGCATACATTAAATTTACACATAGAAAATTTTTATTTTCCTCTTGCTAATTACTGCTAAAAAGATATATAATGTTTTACGGTAACTTTCTAAAAAGTTAATTTTTAGGTTTGGGCGCGTAGCTCAGTGGATAGAGCAATTGCCTTCTAAGCAATCGGCCGCAGGTTCGAATCCTGCCGCGCTCGTTAAAAACAAGCAAATAAGAGTTTTTCAGTTTTTTATGGATGTCAAACCTAGTAAGGATTCTGCTGCTTTTGTTGCTACTAATTCAGAAAGCTGAACTTGATGTATTGTTACTAAGCTTTCCTGAATAAAGGAATCTCTGACTTGGGCTTTTTCCGCGCTGTTAAAGGAAGTTTCATAAAAGATTTCTTTGATACCAGCAGAAATGATTAACTTTAAACAAGATAGACAAGGTTCTAAAGTTACGTAAATACTAGCTCCATCTGTTGATATACCATATTTAGCAGCTTGGGCGATCGCATTGGCTTCTGCGTGTACAGCCCTTGATGGTAAGGTTTTACTGGCATCACAACTACTTAAGTCTGGGTAGCAGTATCCTTGAGTTGTACAATGGGCAGATCCTGATGGTGAACCATTGTAACCTGTGGCTACTACTTGTTTATTTTTGACTATTACAGCACCTACTGGAAAAGCTAGACAGGTTGAGCGAGTAGCTGCTAGTTTAGCCAACATGAGAAAGTATTCATCCCAAGTTGGTCTTTGATGGTGTTCGTGAGATAGGTCAATATCTTGCATAGGTTGTTAATTTTAAAATTGATTCTACTGCTTTGCTGACAATAAAAATCTTATATTCTATTGCTTCCAATTTAATAAGAAGGTTTTTAACTGGTTTAAAGCATCTTCATGATCATTAAACTGAATTTCAGCAATCACAGTGGGAATACCACGAGGAAATCTTGATATCCGCTTTCCTGTTTCGTACAGAAGAATAATGGGAATTTTGTTACTCTCTGCATAAGCTAATTCCATTCCTACACCAAAAGAAAGCGAACCAAGATAAGCAATAACCAAGTCTGATATACTTACTTGCTGCTTATCTTTATCGAACACCTCACGGGGAGTAATATCAGGATTATTTACTGGATCAGTGTGTAGGTGCGGTACATAAGGTTGAAGACCTACTTCTTCACAAACAGCACCTATTTTTTCATACAGTGCTTTAGTTTCTGCTGGGTTTTTAATATCAGTGAGCGCACCAGATACATATACTTTGTACATTTTTATAAATCACCTTGCATTACAAGTTAGTTTATTTCTTTTGGTGTTGAATAACCAAAGATTAATTTTTTCAGGGAACACAACAGTTAAGATATGAATATCTTTAAGAAGGAAGTTGAAGAAAACTATTTCTTTGGGCTTGGAGTTAGTGTTGTATTCGTTGGACTGAGATTAGGATTTGGAGGAGAGTTGAAATAAGTAAGTGCTGTAAATAAAGCTGATATTCCCGCAAATAATGTAGCTGCTAATATACCTCCTCTATTCCATCTAGTATCTTCACTTGAACCTAGAAAACTTATTAATGTATCTTTTAAATCTTGTTTAAGGTTTTGATATTCCTCTGATTCGTACATCATTTTTTCTCTAAGTTTTCTGCTATCCTTCATCCAAAGATTTTCTGTTTTATTATAAAATTCTGATATCGCTTGACTATTTGGCTTTCCCTCAATCAAATCCATTCTTCCAGGGTTATCGGAGTCTGGATTAGTTGAGGAACTTAATTTTTCAATAGCCATATAGGCAATTGGTTTGTTAACATTTCTCACATCAATTCGTAGTGGTTTATCTGAAAGATTATGTAGGGGTATACAAAGAACTCCTGCCCAACAAGGATTAACTCTTGTACCAATATGACCTAAGCCCTCTGATGCTTGTTCAACTACAGAATAAAGTGGACCTCGAAATTGATTACTAAGCCAAACTGATTCATCAGTCCATACCAAAGCAGTATCTCTTGGTGGTATGTAGAAAAATTTCTGTTCTTCGTTAGGCTTATCTGGCTTTGGTTCTGTTTGAATAAGTAAGGGTTGCTGTAGTCCTATTGAATAAGCATTTTCACTAGCAGTAAAGCATAAATCAGTGGCACGTATGCTGCCTTTTAGACGTTTTGATTTGGGAGATGGTTTAAGAGGATGAAAATATATCCCTTTACCAAGCTCCCTAATAATATCTCGATCACTCAAAACAGACATGAAATACTCCCTGACCTTTAGACAGCATGAGAATTTTCTACAACCGTTCCCAATATGGTTGCTTGTTAGCGGTTATTGATCTTGAACATAAGGCTTGTCAATTTTAATACAGTCTACAGCTTTTTGTAATTCCATCCCTAAATATGCAGCATGATCTGGACGTATCGCAGGAGAAGCAGTACAAATTTCTCTAACTAATTTCAAGGCATTTTTACCAGAGTAACAACCGACTATTTCACCACTCCCAGGAGTTGTATGAGTAACTACGATTTCACCATTTGCTACTTCTATTAAAAAATTACCTGCTGGGTCAGCATAATCTAATTTTCTGCAAACAGCTGCATATTGCTGTTTAATCAGTTGTTCTGCATTACTCCAAGTATCATCATAAATGTGAGCAGATTGACTAATAGTCATCAATGGTCCCATTCGTAAATCATATTCAGAACGTTGATTAATTTGATCTCGAATATGTTTTTGCAAAGCCCTTAAACCCATTGCATTTGCTGGCCAAGCAGCAAACATATCATTACTTCTTAAAGTTGCAGTTAATGATAATTCATTATCCACAACTCGCAACCAAATATGATTCAAACAAGGACTACCACCTTTTTCATGATCTTTGACATCCCATAAGGTCATAACTGCACTAGCAGCGTCAATTTCTCCAATTAACTTATCAACAACTTGTTCGATTTGATCTTTCCCAAACCAAGAACGCAAACGCTGTCCATAGGTATATTTCACACCTTCCCGACTAGGTGCATCATCTAAAACTTGAGAAATATATTCTGTTAAAAAACTTCTATCTATTGGTAAATAATTGGGTTCAGGAAAATAAAAATCCTCTGGTTCTTCGGTGACAACTGCCATTAAATCAATTAATTCTTGCCATTTTCCATCATAACCTGTGGGTCTAATTGTACCTGTGGTTTTAATCCGGTGAATGATTTTTACCCATGTTTCGGCAATGGTTTTACCTTCTATTCTGTGTCCGTAGCGTGTACCTGGTAAAACTGTGGGTTCAATTGTCAACATGGGAAATTCTAAAGGAGTTCCCCAAGGTTCAATTGTTGGTTTTTGAGCGTAAAATTGGATTTTTTCTACTGCTTCGGAAATTGATTTTGCTTCTACAACTTCCAAAGACTGACGTAATTTTTCTAAGGCATTAATATCAATTTCTATATCAATATATCCAGGAATCTGAGAACGAATTACCCAAGATTTGCGGCCAGTATCACTGATATTTTCTTCAACACCAGAATTAAAAAAGTCTAATAGACACTGAGAAGCACCTGCATTTCTATCTTCTTTAGTAGCGTTAATAATCACTAAATAACGAACATGAGGATTTAACAACAGGTTACGAATAAGTAAGTTTATGCCCCTTGTTGGTGAGTATAACTGACCAATGACAGCATAATCTGATGTTTGTAGATGTTTGGCGATCGCCTGTTTCACTGTCCAACCCGTAATAATTGCCGTTTGTCCACTTCCGTAAATTAACTGGTTGGGTTTATGCTGCGCTGCATACTGAAATTGAGTGATATGTGATTTTTGTATCATTTCTAACGAGAATCCTAAAAATAACCATAAACATAGCATTTCCCAAGTTGAAAATTACCATATCTATTTGCTTTTTTTAACCGAAGACAGAATTTTTACCGTCTTTTTTTAAAATTTGTGTTCAGTGAAAGAGTAAAATCAAGAACAGAGATAAAATTTATACGATAAAATACGAAAATTAGTGACCTAGTTTCAATTTCCGAAACGATAGTAGAAATTCCTGTAGCAATAGGTTAGCTTAACTGTAAAATGCAAGCCGCACCCCAGCAGCTATGGTAAAAGAAATAGCAATTCGTACCACTGGACTCACTAAGCAATTTGAACGCCACATTGCTGTCAATGATGTGGACTTAGAAATACAGACGGGTGAAGTTTATGGATTAATCGGGCCCAATGGCGCGGGTAAAACAACCTTAATTCGGATGTTAGCCACCGCTGAAGAACCAACTACAGGTGAGATTTATATTAGTGGAGAACGTTTATTACCAGACAAAAGCAATCCTAAATTAAAGCGTCATCTTGGTTACTTACCTGATGATTACCCACTGTATGAAGATTTAACAGTTTGGGATTATTTAGATTATTTTGCCCGTTTATATCGCCTACGACAACCACGCCGTACTCAAAGGCTACATGAAGTTTTAGAACTGATTCAACTTGGTAATAAAAGAAACAGCATGATTTCTACCCTATCCAGAGGGATGAAACAGCGCTTGAGTTTAGCGAGGACAATTATCCATGAACCGATATTACTACTTTTAGATGAGCCGGTTTCTGGACTTGACCCCATTGCCAGGATGCAGTTTCGGGAAATCATTAAAGCTTTGCGAGAAGCGGGGATGACAATCTTAATTTCCTCCCACGTTTTAAGCGACTTAGCTGAATTATGTACCTCCGTGGGCATTATGGAATTAGGGTTTTTAGTAGAAAGCGCCTCATTGCAAACCTTGTATCAACGTTTAGCTAGGCAGCAAATTTTTATCTCAACTTTGGGCAACATAGATGTATTGGTCAGAGAAATCAAAAATTATTCCTTAATAGAAGAGTGGGAGGTAATACACAGTCAGAATAGTGTGCGGGTAAATTTTTCAGGAAGTCAAGAAGAGGCGGCTGAGTTATTGCGATCGCTAATTAGCCTCGGTATCCCATTAACTAACTTTCATTGTACCCAAGAAGACCTAGAAAGTATATTCCTGAAATTAGGACATAAACAAGCATCTTAAAAGGATTCATAATTCTGAATTCAGAAGATACATATTTCTCCCCCTCTCCTCCTCTCCCCACACTCAATCAGTTAATAAATCTATATTTTCAACCTTGGAGATTTTTTCTATGATGCTCAATTTTATAGACAGAGTAGGTGAATGGAATCCTCAACTATTTAGAGAACTAAAAGGAAGACTCAAACCGCTTAATGTACTACTTGCAGTTGCTTCTTCATTTTTATTGCAACTCGTAGTATTCTTATATCAGTTAGGACAATATCCCAGTGAAAAATATTCTTTAAGAGGTTCTTACTGTAATCTCTGGCCAGCATTGCAACAGCAAGAAACTCAACTTTATCAACGACAATCTCAACTTACACAACAATTAAGTAATTATCAACGAATCAAGCTTTCAGATCAGAATATAATTCCCAACTTAGAAGCACAAATTAAAGACATTGACATAAAAATCAGCGAGTTACAGACTCACTTATTCAAAAACCTTTGTCCTCCCAATGAAATCAACTTTCAATTGTGGTGGCGAGATCATTGGGAATACATTTTTATAGCATTTAGTGTAATCTTTATCTTTACACTATTAGTGGCTGGAACTTATTTACTCATCAGTGACCTAGCCAAAGAAGAAAATAAAGGTACACTCAATTTTCTTCGCCTCAGTCCCCAATCAGAAACCAGTATTTTAACTGGAAAAATGCTAGGTGTTCCCAGTTTAATTTATCTGTTTGTACTCACCGCTATTCCTCTACATTTTTGGGCGGGAAAATCAGCCAATATCGCCTCTAGTTACATTCTTGGTTACTACGCTATTCTCATTGGTTGCTGTGGTTTCTTTTATAGTGCAGCCTTGTTATATGGTTTAGTTAGTCGCTCGTTTAGCAGCTTTCAACCTTGGCTGGGTAGTGGTGGAGTTTTGTTATTCTTGTTTATGACAATGATCATAGCATCAAATTCTCCTCATCACAATGATTTTAATACTCCCTTAGCTTGGTTTAGGTTTTTTAGTCCTTGGGATATTTCCAATTATCTATTTCCCAATTTATTCAATAGATATAGAGATTCATCACTAGAACAAATACAGTTCTTCTACTTACCAATTGGCAAAAATGTAGCCAGTTTAATCGGATTTTACTTACTTAATTATGGAATCTGTGCCTATGGTGTATGGGCAGTAATTAAACGGTGTTTTCGCAATCATCAAACTACCATCTTGAGTAAAACCCAAAGTTATGTATTTATGGCGTTTACCCAAGTGATGTTTTTGGGCTTCATTATGCAAAAATTAGATGGTCGAAAAGGTGAAATTTTCGCCGCACTTATCATCATCAATGCTGCCTTAATGCTGAGTTTAATTTTTGTAATTTCACCGATTCGTCAAAATATCCAAGATTGGGCTAGATATCGCCATCAAAATCAGCCAAAACAACCTGTTTGGCAAGATTTAGTCTCAGGGGAAAAAAGCCCAGCTATCCTATCCGTCGCTGTTAACCTTGTCATTGCTGCCACACCTTTGATAATTTGGGTGGCAATTTTTCCCAAAGATTTATCTATCAACAATGGAGAACAAGGTAAAGCGTTACTTGCTCTAGCTTTATCTGTAGCTGTAATGCTTATTTATGCCAGCATTGCTCAATTAATGTTATTGATGAAAAACCCCAAACGTTATTTGTGGGCAGTTGGTAGTGTTGCAACATCTGTATTTCTACCATTGATTGTGTTCTCAGTTTTGAAAATTCAACCACATCAAAATCCCACTCCTTGGTTATTTTCTACTGTTCCTTGGGCTGCTGTAGAAGAAGCTACTCTAGGAACGATGTTTATGGCACTATTAGCTGATTTAACGGTTATTGCTTTGTTAAATTGGAGATTCAACAAACAAGTTCAAGTTTTAGGTGAGTCTGCAACTAAGGCATTATTAGCAAGCAGGTAGGTGAGTGGGTGATGGGGTGATGGGGTAAATGAATAACCTAATCACCAATCCCCTCTAGCAGTAATCATCGAGATAGTGTAAAAATATTCCTACTCAATAGATTCAAACAAAGAATTATGACCATGCTTCCTAAATTGCAAGGTGCGTTTGCTAACCGCAGTGTTCTCAAAGTAATTAGCGGTTTAAATAACTTTAATGCTGAAAGTGTTGCTGCTACTGTGAAAGCTGCTGAATTCGGTGGTGCAACCTTTGTTGATATTGCTGCTGATGCGGATTTAGTGAATTTAGCTAAGAGTTTAACCAGTCTGCCAGTTTGTGTTTCTGCGGTTGAACCAGAAAAGTTTGTTGCTGCTGTTGCTGCTGGTGCTGATTTGATTGAAATTGGTAATTTTGATGCTTTTTATGCCCAAGGACGCAGATTTGAGGCGGAAGAAGTTTTGGCGTTAACTCACCAAACCCGCGCTTTGTTACCAAACATCACTTTATCTGTGACTGTTCCCCACATTCTGACTTTGGATAAACAGGTACAACTAGCTGAAGACTTGGTAAAAGCTGGTGCTGATATCATCCAAACTGAAGGTGGTACTAGCAGCAAACCTGCTCACGCTGGTAGTTTGGGTTTGATTGAAAAGGCTGCACCTACTTTAGCTGCTGCTTATGAAATTTCCCGCGCTGTTTCTGTACCTGTGTTGTGTGCTTCTGGTATTTCTAATGTGACTGCACCTTTGGCTGTAGCTGCTGGTGCTGCTGGTGTGGGTGTGGGTTCTGCTATTAACCAACTCAACAGCGAAATTGCCATGATTGCGGCTGTACGTGGTTTGGTTGAAGCTTTGGCTACTGCTAATATTCGTACATTTGCATAAATATAAGGTGACAGGTGAGCCACTGTGGTGGACGGGTTTCCCGGCATAAACAAGTGGCGAACCCCTTTAGGGGTAACAGGTGACAGATAAAAATCTTGTCCTTCCCTGCTTCCTGTTCCCTTTAGCAAACTCTAGATACAAAAAACGCAGATGATTATAAAGGCTTTTTTGTCAAGAGTTGATTTGTACTATAAATGTTTTTAGATAAATTTGCCCCTAAAATTGGTGCGAGTAATATCTATTTTCTCTCAGTGTTTTTTGAAGATGATTTAAGTATAGATTTTGCAAATACTTGTATACAAAGGAGTTGAAAATGGCAATTTTTGATTTTTACAAAATTGCACACACTTACCCTGATTATGAAATTTTGAAAAATTATAGCAAATGCCGGAAACTATTGCAATACCGTGAGTAAATAAAAATAATTCTCAATAAAAAGTTAAAAAATGTTAAGAGAAAATGGTGGTAAGTTTTAAATATGTAAATGAAAATCAAATTAACATAAGTGAAAATTATAAATCTTCTCGGTGAGATACTTTAACCCCACACCCAACCCTCTCACCTTTATTGAAACTCAAGAGTAATTATTCTGTACAGAGTTTTCGGTTTATTATTTTAAGTGCTAATATCTAAATTTATTGTTATAAATCTTGCTTAAAAATGACTACAAATTCTCTTCCCCCTAACCCGTTTGTGGCGGCGGGAATGATTGAAGATTCCAGGTTGTTTGTTGGTCGTCAGGATGAGTTACAGCCTATGGTTTCCCGGATGACTGGCGCACAACCAACCAGTATTAATATATATGGTGATAAACGAATTGGTAAATCTTCTTTGCTGTTTCACTTTTGTCAGACCTGGGAACAGCGAGTACAAAACCCTAGCCGTTATGTGGTGGTTTATCTATCTTTGCGAAATGTTCAATGTCAAGCAGAAACTCAATTTTATCAAGCTATTGCTCAAGAGTTGCTGAGTTTTTCCAATGTGAATAATAATCAGGCTTTGAGTGACCCTTTGCGAGTTACACCCCTGGATAGGTCAGCTTTTTCTGAAGCCATGAAACAGTGGAAAAAAGAGGGTGTTTTACCTGTGTTGTGTTTGGATGACTTTCAAACGCTGTTTGAAAACAAGAGTGAATTTAACAATGGATTTTATGACAACTTGCGTTCCTTAATGGACAGCAACACCTTAATGTTAATTATTGCTTCCCAAAAAAAGTTAGATTTTTACAGCAAAAAGTATAAATTCACCTCTTCTTTTTTCAATTTGGGTCATGTCATCAAGTTAGTTGAACTCAAAGAAGATGAGGTAAAAGACTTGCTACTTCTACCAGCTAAAAATAACAATAATTTGCAACCTGCTTTGAGTATGGATGAACAGCGTTTAACTCAACAACTAGGGTTAAATCATCCTTTTTTACTACAAATAGCTGGTGGTTTGGTGTGTGAAGCACGTCAGCATGGGCATGATAAAGAATGGGTAAAAAAACGTTTTTATGATGAATCTAAACGTTTACCATCTCAATTAAATTCCCGAAGTTGGAAACGGCGAGTGCGTTGGTTAGTTTGGGATTTACCAGTGCGTTTGGGGAAAATTCCTAAATTTATTGGTGGTAGCGTAGATGATATTAGTAATTGGATTATTGGGTTAGTGATTTTATTTATGTTCGCTTTGGTTGTTGCGGGTGTGTTGAACTTGAATGAAGTTTGGGATTTTATCCGTAACAGTTTGGGTCTCAAGTAAAGTGTTTTAACGAAAATCTAATATCATGTCCAGGAAATTAGTTATCTTTACCACAGTCATTGCACCCCTCCCCTTAATCCCCTCCCCGCAAGCGGAGAGGGGAGACAAAGCGCAGCTTTGGCGGGGTGGGGTAATTCCGGGTTAATTATCAGTAATCAAGCGGACTTAACATAACACACCATTTCAATATTTATAGTCATAGGTTCAGTATTTGTCAAAAATCAAAGTTATCAACAGATTTATTTCCAGGTGCAAGGATGAGTCAAGAAAACACAAAAGAAAAGTCAATCGCTAAATTTAAAACTTATATAGGTGAATGTATCAGGTTATTCTATTGGATTTACTTCAAACCTTACACCTTTGAAAATTGGTTACGGGATATCCATCCAGAACTCAAGCCCAGAGATAACCCCTTTGATAAACAGGCTGAGTTCAGCACTAATCCCCGCTTACGTCGCTATGCTGAACAGGTTTTTTGGTTAACTGCCATAGTCCCAATATTGGCAACACTAATTGTCGCACCAATTTACACTCTAGCTAGTGGTGAAAACTTTAATTGGCTTCGCAGTTGCCCTTTTTTGTTGGGTTGGTTGATTGGTTTGATAGTTGTACGCGGTAATAGCAAAACTAGATTAGTTACTCTTGCTTTTTCCATCCTTATCATCTTCTTAGCATTTAGATTTTTATCAGGCGTGGCGGGAGGCGTGGCGGGAGGCGTGGCGGTAGGCGTGGCGGTAGGCGTGGCGGTAGGCGTGGCGGTAGGCGTGGCGGTAGGCGTGGCGGGAGGCGTGGCGGGAGGCGTGGCGGGAGGCGTGGCGGGAGGCGTGGCGGGAGGCGTGGCGGGAGGCGTGG
This sequence comes from Okeanomitos corallinicola TIOX110, assembly GCF_038050375.1. Lineage (NCBI taxonomy): Bacteria > Bacillati > Cyanobacteriota > Cyanophyceae > Nostocales > Aphanizomenonaceae > Okeanomitos > Okeanomitos corallinicola. Next base: position 3,721,853 of record NZ_CP150886.1, read on the forward strand.
CGGGAGGCGTGGCGGTAGGCGTGGCGGTAGGCGTGGCGGGAGGCGTGGCGGGAGGCGTGGCGGTAGGCGTGGCGGGAGGCGTGGCGGTAGGCGTGGCGTTCGGCGTGGCGTTCGGCGTGGCCTGGGTTTTAGGTGTGCTGCGGGTTTATTTTTGGTTGCCAGAAATATTATGGATGTTTACTTGTTGGTTAGGTTCTCGTTGGCAACCCCAGTCTATTAATTATTATTTACGTTTCACCCCCCCCTTTTTTGATGAACTGATTATTTTGCCTTTACCATTCTTAGATGAAATGATTTTTGAGACTTATAAAACTCATCCCCAGTTTGCTGAAGCAACTCTTGATTATTTAATTTCTTATACCAATCAGCAAAAACTAGCATCTAGGGTAATTATTGATATTAATGCAGATACTTTTATTCGTTTTCAAAGAGTTAGTGATATTATCGCCATTACTAATCAACCTATTCTGAAAATTTCCCAAACACCGAAAGGATTAGATAATATTTTACTGCCATTTTTAGAAATTAGTCAAGCTGTCAGAGCAGCAGATGAAGCTACTTCACCTTATCGTAAATCTGAATTATTAAATATTCCTATTAAAGATTTACAAGCACTCAAACAAAATCTCGCTTTTAATAGAAATTATGGATTCACTACTCAGTTTAGCAAAGTAGTGGAACGCTGGTTAAGCATTCTGGAAACAGGACAACGCACTTTAAAAGAACAAGCAGAAAAAACCCAAGAAATACCCCAAGTTTATATTGCTGGTAATTCCCTCGACCCAGAAACCGCCAAAAATCGTTTTAAAGGACGCATTGACATCTTTAGAGAAATTGAAAATTTGACACTTTCAGAACAACGACCAGTGTTATTACTTTTTGGTGGACGCAGAACCGGGAAAACTTCCGCCCTCAAATATTTACCCCACAGAATTGTACCCAATATAATTCCTTTATTAGTAGATTTGCAAGGAACAGCAGCAGCGACAACTTTAACAGGTTTAGCAAAAAATCTCGCCACACAAATTATTGAAGCTGGACAACGTTTACCCCGTAAAATATCATTACCTTATCCAGATAAGGAGGAATTAAAAAAAGATCCATTCCCCGCTTTACAAACTTGGTTTACAAATATAGAACGCAGTTATCCTGATAAAAAGTTTCTGCTTTGTTTGGATGAATTTGAACGTCTCAGCGAAGTTGTAGAAACCACAAACAGTCGTGCGCCTTTAAATTTTATTCGTAATATTATCCAACATCAACAAAAGTGGACTTTACTTTTTAGTGGTTCACATCAATTATCTGAACTTCCTGATTATTGGAGTGATTATTTAATAAATACTCGTGCTTTAAGAATGACTTACCTGCAAGAGTCAGAAGCACAAGAATTAATTTTAAAACCTGTGGAAGAATTTCCGGCAATTTATGAAGATGCTGCGGTAGATGGGATTATTAAATTAACTCACTGTCAACCATATTTAGTGCAGTTGGTGTGTTATGAATTGGTTGAATTAATTAACCGTGAAATTAGAGGAAATAGACGCGAACCGAAAACAGCAAAAGTCACTTATGAAGATGTTGAATTTATTATTGATACAGTTGTAGAAAGAGGTGATCAATATTTTCGGGAATTATGGACAAGTTTACAAGATAAAGACCGTGATTTTCTTAGACGTTTAATTTATGGTGAAACTTCCACCCAAAAAGATAAAGGAGTTATAAAAAAACTAATGCGAAAAGGAATTCTCACTCCCGCAGGTAATGATTTTCAAGTTTCTTTAGTAAAAAGATTTATAGAACAATTATTAGAGGAGGAGTAAAATCAATATCTTTCTCCACATCAGAGAGAGTTTGGGGAGAAGTTTTTCACCTCTCCCTTTTAACTGTCACCTGTTTTAACTGAAACAATCTTTCAACGCATAAATAACCTTATCTTGCTGTTCCTGTTTTAGTTCTGGGAACATGGGTAAAGAGATAACTTGATGACAGGCTTGCTCTGATATTGGTAGTTGTCCTGGTTGATAACCTAGACTTTCATATACTGGCTGTAAGTGTAAAGGACGAGGATAGTAAAGCATGGTACTTACTCCTTGATCTTGCAACTGAGTTCTTACCCAATCCCTATATTTGGAACTTGCACCATTTCTGTCTTCGCTAGAAACGCGGATGGTATATTGATTCCAAACGGCTTCCCCTCCTAGTAATTCTTGAGGAGGAATAATACCAGGAATTTGACTAAGGTATTGATAATAATAAGCACCTATTTGTTGCCTTTGTTTATTCCAAATGTCTAAATAGCGGAGTTTAATTTGCAGGATGACGGCTTGAATGGCATCTAAACGACTGTTGACTCCAATTTCTTCGTGAATATATCTGACTTTGCTGCCATGTTCTCGTAATACCCGTAGTTTAGCAGCGATCGCACTATCATTAGTTGTAATTGCACCCCCATCACCGCAACCACCAAGATTTTTTGTAGGATAAAAGCTAAAACAACCAATATGTCCGATACTACCAACCTTTTGATTATTCCAACTTGCACCGGTGGCTTGAGCGCAATCTTCAATTACTGCTAAATTATGATCTTGGGCGATCGCCATCAATGCAGTCATATCCACAGGTAAACCAAACAGGTGAACCGGGATAATAGCTTTAGTTTTAGGTGTAATAGCTGCGGCTATTTGGGTAACATCCAAATTAAAGGTAGTAGCATCAACATCTACAAAAACAGGTGTTGCACCCACAGCACTAATTACTTCAGTAGTAGCAAAAAAGCTGAAAGGTGAGGTAATAACTTCATCCCCTGCACCAATTTCTAAAGCACGCAAGGCTAAATATAAAGCATCAGTACCGGAATTACAGGCTACACATTCATCTACACCATGATAAGCCGCAAACTGTTGTTCAAACCCTTCTACCGCTGGACCACCAATATAACGTCCAGAACTGAGAACTTCTAGAACAGCATGACTAACTTCGGCTTCAATAGCTGCATATTGCTGTTTTATATCAAATGCGGGAACGGAATTTACACTTTGGATCATAGTTCTTATTTTATGGGGAGATACAAAAGATACCCTGTTAGGGGTGAGATTTGCTGTCTGAAGTTTGAATTTTTAATTATTGCTGTGTAGGCTGTTTTTAGTAGGATATCTCAGGATTTAGATCAACACATGGCGGATTTGATTAAATTAGATATTGTGGATTTGGTATTAGCTGTAGCTTTGATGGCGATCGCCATCGGTTTATCCGTCTGGGAAAAATTGGGACTAGAATTAAACTTAGCTATTGCCACCGGTAGAACCATCCTCCAACTGATAGTTTTAGGATACGTTTTAGACTTCATTTTTGCCGTTGATAATATTTGGGCAGTTGTGGGAATTTTAACAATCATTCTCACAATTACGGCGATTGTCGCACGAAATCGGATCAGCCCTAAACTTCCTCTGGTACTGCCTTTAGTTTGGGTAGTAATTTTTGTCAGTACATCCCTAATTTTGCTCTATACCAATTTTTTGATTATCCAACCTGAGCGATGGTATGAACCACGTTATTTAATTCCTCTTGGTGGTATATTAATCGGCAATGCCATGAATGCTGCCGCAGTAGCAGGAGAAAGGCTCGTCAGTGCCATCAATCAATTTCCGACAGAAATAGAAACACACCTCAGTTTAGGTGCAACACCCCAACAAGCTGTTAGTCAATACCGCAAAGACGCTATCAAAGCTGCATTTCTACCCACTTTGAATCAAATGATGCTGATTGGCATGGTGACAATACCGACTTTTACCAGTGGACAATTATTAGCTGGAGTATCCGCTTTAGAAGCAGTATCCTATGAAATTTTAATTATTTTTATGGTAGCTGTGGTTAATTTGTTAACGACTATTTTTGTAACTAAAGGTTTATCTCGTCAGTTTTTTAATGCTGCTATGCAGTTGGTAAGGTAAATATAAGGTGGAATTTATGCCCACAATTTGTAATTTTGAATCAGATCAATTTTGCTTTATTTGATAATTTGCTGACCTCAATTTGGAAATATAAAAAATGGCTACAGAATAAGTTTTTTAAAACTATAACTGTAGCCTTTTGACAATGTCACTTATCTATTGATAATTCAATCACTTCCATAATGAAAACCAGGTTTACTCATACCCATTAACAGTTGCTAGAGTCTGATGATAATTCCATTAGGTAGTCTGATATTACCAATACTAATTCTTAATTCCAATTATTAGAGACTCAAACCTGATTTGATTACTAATTAAAAATTAGTGATTATTCAGTAATTGATTTTTGATGTTTTTAATGTTACTTTAGTTTCCAACTAATTGTTAAAATTTCTTGTATTTGGGTTAAGGGTAGGTTTTTGAGCTTGTTCCCAACTCTCAAACACTGTATGAAACCCACTAACAATCATAGAAGCGCCAAATGTCAATAGAGAAATATACGTAATAATCCTGATTTTAAGTTCTATTTGCTGATTTCGCTTAACTAAGTGTTCATTTTCTGAGTTTTTCATAAATAAATGTGTGCTGCGGTAAATAACAATAAACAGCGGCTCGCCCCTGATAATATGAGGATACCCACAAACTGGAGCAAAGTATCAATGTCTAAGCTTTAATTCAATTAAACTGATGCAAATATTGGTAAGTATATTTGTTTTTCTTATAACTATTTTGATCAAGTAAACTGTGGCAATGGACTGTGTTTTGGTATTTCAGCAATCATCGGATCAATCAATAGTTGCGATTGTCTTGCAAATATCATCATCAGTGAATACAGCACTTCCGGCTGTTATGAGGTACAGTAGCAGCAACTAGCAAACCAGTTTCTTAAATGTTGAGGATTTATTAAGTCGAGTGCAACTGAGATTAGCTTATCAACCATTTCTGTTGTGGTTGGAGTAAAGCTACGTAAGAAAGATTTGAGTTGTGACCACCATAATTCAATTGGATTAAAATCAGGAGAGTATGAGGATAAACAAAGAACTGAAGCACCAACAGCTTCAATCATTGACACAATTGAATCTCGTTTATGTGCGGATAAATTATCCATTACTACTACTGCTCCCGACCATAACTGTGGCACTAAAAACTTTTCAACAAATACTTCAAAAGCGTTGCCATCCATTGAATCATTCATTGTCATTAATGCAACTACTTTTTTAATACTAATAGCTCCAATTACTGTAACCTTTGAGCCTCGATAAAAGGGTTTGACAGAGTAAGCTCTTGCTCCTAGTTGTGAGCGGGCATGAGTCCTCGTTAAGCCAAGTAGGATACCAGTTTCGTCCAGAAATACTAAATTTTCTGGCTCTATATTTTTGACCTGATCCCAATAATCTAATCTTAAATTCAGAACTCTTTCTGTTCCTGCTTGGGTACTCCGCGTTGTTTTTTTTTTACGATTTAATCCTAATTTCTGTAATGCAGAACACATTGCACTTCGACCTACCCAATTACCAGTTTTATCTGCAAATAATTCACACAATTCTATCAATGTTGCATCCGAATTTGCTTCAACCAATTCTCTTAAATCTATGTCCGCATTTGTCAGATGACTAAATTGTGGTTTTCCTCGCTTCTTGGGTTGTAAATCTCCATCAATTTTTTGTTGTTTTACCAGCTTTTGTACTAAACTTTTTGACACAGAAAATATATTAGCTACTTTCCTGATTGATATGTTTTTTTGAATATGCGCAGCAACTATTTTTTCTCGAAGATCCACAGAGTATGATTTCATTTAAAAGCATTTGTATTTTAATCTAGTGTACCTCATTACAGCCGGAAGTGCTGTAACCTCAAAAATAGTCATGGAACTGGGAAGAAATATTGCTCATTTTTTGATTTTTATGCTATTGTTAGTTACTGAATGAAAATTCAAATACTAAAACTGACTTTCCTGTAGTTTTTGTGGTAGGGATTACCGAACATATATAAGTTCACCACTAACTGACAAGGGTAAAATATGGTAAACTAAGAAAGTTAAGACTAGCTTTACCAACTATAAAGACCTACGCACCAGTAATAATTACCAGCCGGAAAGCAGTTTTAATCAAGCATTTACTCAAATAAAATCTGAACTACATACATATTTATGACTCAACAAGTGATTCACCCCATGGTGAAATTGCAACGTAATATGCAATCACTCGTAGAATCCGACATTATTAAGACTACGGATAGCATCTGGAAAATTGCCTTACTCTATGGCGATGATTGGCAGCATTGGAAACGGGAACTACTAGATTTTGGTTTTAGTATGCAAGACCCCATTGGCGATTTATTAGCGGTAGAAACTTGGGACGAAGATTAGAAATAATGGGAAGTGGGAAGATGGATCACTCTATTAACCATTTCCCATTTTCGATTACTACTTTTCAAGGCACTTTTCCAGGCATTGAATAATGACTCAAGCCTGATCAAAAACCTGGTAAATAACTTTTGAAGAGTTTATTCAAGGGAAACCAGAGTATGGTTTTTATGAATTTCATGATGGGGAAACGCAATGAACAGATAGTTGCCCCTATTTTTCCAGAATTAAAATTCACTGCTGATCAGATTCTGTTAGCTAGGGACAGACATTAAAGCCTTAGCTAATTCCTTAGCAGTTTGAAAGCGATCCCGTGGTAAGGGTTCGGTAACACGTTCAATAACTTCCCGTAGTTGGGGAGTAATGGTAGGTACATTTTTTAGTTCAAAACAAAAACCTTTTCCCCTTTGACGGAGAAATTTTAAAGGATTTTCCCCAGTTAATAAAAATATTACTGTCGGACCGATTGCATATAAATCTGATTGTGTTAGGGGTTGTCCTCTTTCTTGTTCAGGAGCGCAATAACCCTCTGCACCTATTCTAGTTCCTGGTGCTGTCCCTGTTTCTTTTACCGCACCAAAATCTAAAACTACAACCTGGTTATTAGCATTTCTCACCATTAAATTAGCTGGTTTAATATCTCTGTGAATTAGTGGTTGTTCTTGATTGTGTAGGTAATCTAAAATATCACAGGTTTGAATCATCCAAGCGATCGCCTGATGGGGTGTAACTGGTCCAGTTTGATGTATCCTTTTCTCTAAATCCTGACCGTGAATTAACTCCATAGCCAAGTATTTTTTACCATCCTCTACAAAGAAATCATAATACTGAGGAATTCCCGGATCATCAAGAGATTTTAGGGTATTGGCTTCTCTTTCAAATAATTCCCGTGCTTTGGCAATTTTTGCCATGTCGGCATTCATTTGCTTGAGAACTAACAGTTGCGGTACTCCTGTACTCTCACCCGTGGCATCCCAAGCTAAATAAGTAGTACCCATACCACCCTGTCCTATAGTGCGTAGGATTTGATAGTGACGAATGCGCTTGAGGACAGTAATAGGTTGGCCGCAGTGAATACAGAAAATATTGTTAGGTGAGTTACCTTCATGTTGACAACGAGAAGAAGAAACCTGTTCAGTTTCCTGGGGTGCGGGTGTCCAAGGAGAAACTGTTGGTTCTGGAAGATCCTGAATTTGAAATTTGAGTATGGGACCACCTTGTGCCAATTGCAGCAAGGAGTTATCAGAAATTGTACTTTTACTAATCAGAGTACCGTTCAGAAAAGTACCGTTTGTACCTTGGCTGATAACCTGCCAAGCATCACCATTATTCCCATTTGTTAGCTGCTTGAGTTCCAGATGATACCGAGAAACTAAACTGTCATTTAAAACCACGTGATTATCAACCGCGCGGCCGATGCGAATCACGGTAGACATTTCAAAACACCACTGTTTTACGGGTGTTTTATAATGCTGGTCTAATAAGGTCAGAGTAACCACGAGAAAGCCTAATAATTAAGAGTTTATTGCCAACTTTGCTGATCAGGAGAAACCTTGAGTCGAATTAGTATACCTGTAATGTTATCGTGGCCGTTTTGTTCGTTTGCTAAATCAATCAAATCACTTAGACCTAATTCCAGATTTGAACTAGAACTTAGTAAAGGTGCTAAATGAGTTTGGTAATTATTTTCTACTACATCATTATCTGATAAACCGTCCGACGCTAACAACAATACAGTATCTTCTCGAATCTCGAAAAAATCTACATCTGGATGGACGAAGTTTACATCCCTTGGCCCTAGTGCTTGGGTGAGTTGGTAGGCATCTGGGCGGGAATAAGCAATACTTGGTTCTACACCTTTGGAAATTTCCCGTTGACCAACTTCGTGATCTACAGTCATTTGTTGTAGTCCGCCTTTGCGTGTAAAGCGATAAAGACGACTATCTCCTACATGAGTGACAGCTAATTTGGTATTTTGTACCAGTAACATTACCAAAGTAGTACCCATGCGTCCAACACCAGAACGCAGTCCTTGCTGGTTAAGATCATAAATAGCTTGGTTGGCTAGAAAAACCCCGCTTTTGATGGTGTCTGCTGTGGGTAGTTCCTCATCAGTCCAGTTTGCTTGAAAGTATTGTCTGAGGGTATTTACAGCTAGTTCGCTGGCGACTTCTCCCCCTGCATGACCCCCCATCCCATCACAGAGAATATACAAACCTTTTGCTTGTACATTGCGATTTCTGGGTAGTTCTAATTTCTGCTGGCTGTTTTCAATGCCAAAATAGTCTTCATTGTGATCACGTTGTCTACCAACGTCTGTACGTCCTGCATCTTCTAAACTCCTTAATTTCATTGAGAGGATGATAGTGGGTGCGTCTTCGTTTTTTTCGCTGGTTTCCCAATCGTCATCTTGTAATCGAGTTGGGGAAGAAGTATCTTGCATTTGTGTGGAATTGTTAGTTTGAGCTGCTGGTTGTATTTCTGTGGCAATTTCTTCTAGACGCGATCGCAATTCTTCTAAGGTATTGATTTTACCAACTTCTAAATCACCTAACATCTGCACAATAGAGCCTAGTTCAGTACGTTGAGACTGTTTGCATAGACTGTACCATACTCGCCCTAAATCCTTGATTGTTAAAGGGTTACCTGCATTTTCTGTATCTATGGGCAAATTATCGGTGGATGTTGCTGTATGTAACCTTTTTAAACCCAGGGTTTGGTCTTCATCTAAACAAAGGTTTGATAGATCCAATAAACTATGACGGCAATTCACCTTTCCTAGTATTATCCATAGTTGGATCATTTGATAACACCAGTGTAGCCGCTGTAGTGGATGAGTATTATGATCTTGCCATCCATCTAGTAGCAATTGCCAGTTAGACCGATCTTCAAGTAAAACAAATTGTATATTATCTTGCTGCCAAGCATCGTGTATTTCTGGAATTATTGAGGGTGATTCTCTTTGCAATAATACGTAAGCTTGAGCTAAACTAGGTATGCCAATTACACTTAATGATGGGATCACTAAGTCCTGGGGTTGATTTTCCAGCATGGCTTCAATTGGCGAAATGTGAAAGGGTTGGCAATCTAAAACCCTAACTATGATTTGAGTATTACCAGGGATATTTTCTCGACTAAGTAAGGATTCTAGAAATTGATAGCGTTTTCCTCGGTCTAGAAATGAGCCTACATTTAGTTGTGTAAGGTAATCCTGGGCTGCTGTATTTTGTAATAGTTTTTCGTCTTCAACCTGTGCAGTAGTAGATGTTGTTTGGGTAATTATTGCTAACCAAGTTTTGCCGCTTTCTGTACCACACTCTTGGCAGTATCGAGTGTTAAAAGGAACATCAGCACCACATTTTGAACAGGTTTTGTTAGTTAAGGATGTACCACAACTTTGACAAAACTTGTTATCGTTGGGGTTTTCAAATTTGCAATGAGGGCAAATTAGCATAGTAGAAATTCCTTGACTTTGCTTCTAAGATGCTTCTAGCCACTACAATTCCCAGTGTTACTATTAGCAACTTCTGATGAAGGTGGATAGATAATAGATTGTATATTCATCAGAGAATATGGGTAACAGACAAATTGTAATTGGTAATGGAGAAAAATTATTCTCTCAAACTTTGAAATATGACCAGAAAGCTGTAATTTTTACTCATAAAATACAATAAATACAATAAATCAGTAGTGTGGACTGGATGGAGCAGGAGTTGAGGAAGAAAAACTAATTTTATCCCATACAACCTGACAATGATAGAAGTTAATACACAATGTATGAAATAACTAACGACAGAGGACGCATAGAAGATATGTTTCTGAGTTCTCGTTGATGAAAACTGGCACTCATAAAACTTTAAACCTGTATAACCTGATCAATTCCGGAGTTTTAGATTTTTTTTAAATCTTTGATCTCTGAGGAGGTGAGGGTTCGCCATTCTCCTAAAGGTAAACCGTTTAATTTTAGGTGGGCTATACTTACCCTAATTAAGCGTAGAGTGGGGAAACCTACAGCGGCTGTCATGCGGCGTACTTGACGGTTTTTACCTTCGGTGAGGGTCATTTCTAGCCAAGCTGTGGGGATGTTTTTTCTATATCTAATGGGGGGTTGGCGATCGCTAACGGTGGGTTCTTCTAAAAATAGCTTAACTTGAGCAGGACGAGTCCGATAATCTTTAATTTCTATCCCTGTGCATAATTTATTAATGGCTTCTGTATCAGGAATCCGTTCTACTTGTACCCAGTAGGTGCGTTTATGGCCGAACCGAGGGTTGGCAAGAAGATGTTGCAATTTACCATCGTTGGTTAATAACATTAAGCCTTCGCTATCCCAGTCTAAGCGTCCTACGGGATAGATATCAGGGATGTCAATATATTCTTTGAGGGTAATGTGTTTAGGCGACTCCTGGGTAAATTGGCTTAAAACACCATAGGGTTTATGAAAGATTATATATTTAAAGTTATTGGGCATTGAGTATTTTCGGCTCTTGCATTATTTTTATGGTATAAACTAAAATGACTAAAGTTTAATACCTAGAATTTATATTTATTAAATCCCAGACTCCAATGCCTATAAAGGCCTAGAAGATTTTAAATATATTGAATTGATGGAATTAGTTAACATTTTCGATCCCAAAAAAATTACTCAAGTTCTCTGTTAACAGCTTCAATAGGAATTTTAATAATAAATTCAGAACCTTTTCCTATATGAGATACACAATAAATTTGTCCACAATGTTTTTCTACTATAATTTGATGACTAATTGACAAACCTAAACCCGTTCCTTTACCTACTGGTTTAGTAGTAAAGAAAGGATCAAACAGTCGTGTTTGTACATTTTCTGGTATTCCCATACCATTATCAGATATACGCACTATCACATGATTATCATCACTTACCTCACTATGAATACGAATGATTAAATCTTTTTGCAAAGATGAAGATGATTTATTTTTATCATGATTACAAGTTGATAATTTATAACTTTCTGATAGAGCATCAATAGCATTGGCAATGATATTCATAAATACTTGATTAAGTTGCCCTGCATAACACTCTACTAATGGCAATTTACCATATTCTTTAATTACTTGAACTTCTGGACGATCAGGTCTAGCTTTTAAGTTGTGTTGTAAAATAATTAATGTATTTTCAATGCCTTCATGAATATCTACAAATTTTAAGTGTGCTTGGTCTAGTCTAGAAAAATTACGTAAAGATAAAACAATTTCATTAATTCTCGTAGCACCAACTTTCATGGAAGATAATAATTTCGGTAAGTCTTCCATAATAAATGATATTTCAATTCCTCTCTTCTTGGCTTCTATTGCTACATCATCATAAGACTTTCCTTTTTGACAACATTCAAGAATGTACATTAGGTCTTCTACATAATCAATGGCATAGGTGATGTTACCATAAATAAAATTGATAGGATTATTGATTTCATGGGCAATACCTGCTACCAATTGCCCTAAGGCAATCATTTTCTCATTTTGTAATAATCGAGTGTAGTTTTGTTGCAGATCACGAAAATCTGCCCTGGCCATCCGCACTCGTTCTTTTTCTTTTTTTAGTCTATCAATTGTGAGGATGTGAATTTGAGAATATGCTAATAGTAATTGATGAAAATCTAGTAAACCATATTGGGAAGACTCATCTATGATTACTATTGGTTCATAAACAAGTTTAGGCGATCGCCCCAAAGCCATTTGAGTTGCATCTACAATTGGTGTATCTTCAGATAAAATAGATATCTCAGGTAGCAAAAAATTATATAAATATTCAACAGGCCGACCAGCAAACAAACCCAAACCATAAGGACGACTCATTTGTTCAAAAAATAGCCGTCGGGAAATCATGCCTACACATAGCTTATCTTTAGTTAAGATAATACCTGGCAGCAAGGGATTTTGCTCAAAAATTATAGATAATTCACTTCCTGGGTGATCTAATTCTAGATAAACAGTCCAAACTGGTAATTCTTGCAAAGTTGATCCTGACTTTAGATTCAACTGGTCAGCACTTTTCATGCTATGCACAGCAAGCATCTTAAATAATCCTTAATATTTATGTGAGGTTGACAATCTCTAAAATTGCTATCACCTAATTTCCAAAAATAAGTTATGTCGCTGAGTAAAATCATACTTTTAGCTTTTTAACCGAATTCGTACTAACTCATTTAATTAGGCGATTGCGTACTCAATCCTGCACCCATACTATACTTTCGATGATATACTCATCAAAGTATAGAAAGTATAGATTTATCTCATAATCCTGGGATAAATAGAACCTTATCATCTTTGTATTAAATAAAAGTTAAGAAAAAACCATAATATTTATGGAAATTTATGGAAATTCTGTAAATGCCAAAAATATTTCTGATTTATTTGTTCGGTAATTTTGACAACCAATTACCAATAAATTGTACAACTACAGCTAAAATCAGAAATATAAATAAATAGCGATCGCTAAAATCAGCAATCCATCCTCATAAACACCAAAATATCCACATCACCCCATAATTGCCCAAAATTCGTTCACACTATGGAAGTCCTAGAAATCAAAAGGGAAATCGAAACGTTGTCTAGCCGCCTGGGTAAAACCCAGGACTATCTTTGACCTACCTGCACTCAAAGCCAAAATTCATGACCTGGAACAAATATCAGCCCAGCCAGAATTTTGGGACGACCAAACCCAAGCACAACAAACACTTCAGGAACTCAACGACCTCAAAGCCCACTTAAATCAATATCATCAGTGGCAGACAAATATAGAAGATACAAAAGCAGTCGTTGAACTATTAGAACTAGAAAGCGACGAAGCATTACTGCAAGAGGCAGAAGCTACCATCAGCAAACTCAGCCGCGACCTCGACCAATGGGAACTACAGCAATTACTTTCTGGCACTTACGACAACCAAGGCGCAGTTTTAACCATTAATGCAGGTGCAGGTGGTACAGATGCTCAAGACTGGGCATTTATGCTCATGCGGATGTACACCAGGTGGGCAGAAGATCACGGTTACAAAGTTACATTAGCCGAAGAATCAGAAGGAGACGAAGCGGGTATTAAATCAGCCACCTTAGAAATTACCGGACGTTACGCCTACGGTTACTTACGTTCTGAAACAGGTACTCATCGCCTAGTCAGAATTTCTCCCTTCAACGCCAACGGTAAACGCCAAACCAGTTTTGCCGGGGTGGAAGTAATGCCCCAAATAGACAATAGCGTCAAGTTAGAAATTCCAGAGAAAGATTTAGAAATCACCACCACCCGTTCTGGTGGTAAAGGTGGGCAAAACGTCAACAAAGTAGAAACAGCCGTGCGGATAGTTCACCTGCCCACAGGTTTAGCAGTACGTTGTACCGAAGAACGTTCCCAATTACAAAACAAAGAAAAGGCATTAGCCCGTCTCAAAGCCAAATTATTAGTCATTGCCCAAGAACAAAAGGCTAAAGAAATCGCCGAAATTCGCGGTGATATGGTGGAAGCATCCTGGGGAAACCAAATCCGTAACTACGTTTTTCATCCCTACCAAATGGTGAAAGACCTACGGACAAATACAGAAACAACCGCCATTGGTGATGTCATGGACGGTGATTTAGATGCTTTCATCCAATCCTATCTCCGTCAAGAAAATCAATTAGTAGATAGTTAGATGATTGGTGATTGGTGATTGGTGATTGGGTAAATAAGTACCTGGGCAAAATTAATTGCACATTTGGGAAAACAATAGAAATATCTGTATCTCTATCTCTTGTCTGTCACCTGTCACCTGTCACCTGTCACCTGTCACCTGTCACCTTTCCTAAATATGAAATTTATTTTGCACGACTACTTATAACCAATGCCCAATGCCCCATGGGATGATGTAAAGTTATATGTAGAGATTATTAATGAAATAATTATGAGCAATTCTTCTGAAAACGAACCCAAACCCAGCTATGTCAAACTAGCGATGCGGAACATGGTGAGAAAAGGTGCGACTTCCCTCCAACATTTTGGACTAACTGCGGTAGGATTATTAGCTGTTCTGGTAGGTCTTGCTTACCTAAGTCGCTAACAAAGGAAACTCTGTGCATCCTCAATTAGAATTATTCATCGAAAATTGTTGTCCAGAAATTTCCCCAGAGATACCAACAAATCAGGATAATACTCATTTACCCATATCTAATCAAACCTGGGAAACTTGGTTTAACCAATGGTTAGAAATTCTCATAACTGAACTTCCACCAGCATCGAGTTATGAAATAGGCTTGCGTTTAACCAATGATGCCCAAATTCAAGAACTCAACGCCCAATACCGTCAACAAAATAAACCTACAGACGTTTTAGCCTTTGCCGCTTTAGAAAATGACTTTCCCCAAACTGAGGAAATGTTGGTTTCTCAACCTCTGTACTTAGGTGATATTATTGTTTCTATAGATACAGCCAAACGCCAGTCACAACAACAGCAACATAGTTTAACCACAGAACTAGCCTGGTTAACCGCCCATGGTTTGTTACACGTTTTAGGTTGGGATCACCCAGATGAAGACAGCTTGCAGCAAATGTTAGGGAAACAAGTAACATTACTTGAAGCTGTAGGTATTATTATTGACGTTGAATAGTTATCAAAGATAAGATTTGGACTGAAAGTGACTAGGTTGACAGAACAATTGTCATAAATTCCTTAGAATTTGCCTAAATTTTCATCTAGTCTTTAAAATTGACCAAGATTAAAACCTTAGAATGTTATATGTTAAGCTTTCACCGATCTAAGGTTTCTGAAATTGTCAACTGTGTAACAGTCATGTTTTTTGTCCTAAATCCTAAATGTTGATATAACCAATGTCTCAACACATATCTCCACCACCAACACCCAATCGCTTACCAACACTTGTGTCTAAAGAAAGGGAACTTTCCTGGAAGATAGCTTCCAACTTATTGGTCAGTTTTAAGTATGCTTGGGCTGGAATCACCTATAGTTTTCAAACTCAACGCAACTTTCGTATTCATGTAGCTGTTTCTGCCTTTGCTATTGGATTGAGTCTTTTATTACATCTACGTCCAGTAGAAATATCTATAATAGCTATTACTAGCGGTCTAGTTTTAACCTTAGAATTAGTAAATACAGCAATCGAGTCTTTAGTAGACTTGACAGTCAAGCAAACATATCATGATTTAGCTAAAGTAGCTAAAGACTGTGCAGCAGGGGCAGTGTTAGTATCTGCCCTAGTATCTCTGCTTGTCGCTGCTACACTTTTACTTCCTCCCCTAGTAGCTTTAATCATGACTACTATTTAGAATATATTTGTGATATTTGTAAATGTATATTTTCCAGAAGATTAAAAATTTTGGGAAAGGAAGTTGTATTTTGTTTCCCCTTGATCTAAAAATGCTTAAAGGGAGATACTGGCTTTTAATTTCCATAAATTAGGTAATAATTGTGATTATAGTTATTGATAATTACGACAGCTTTACGTACAACTTAGTACAGTATTTAGGAGAATTAGCATCGGATTTTCCTGTAGCTGCTGAGTTACAAGTTTTTCGTAACGATAAGATTACTGTAGAAGAAATTCGTGCTTTAAAACCTGATGCTGTAGTAATTTCCCCAGGCCCAGGTCGTCCAGAAGATGCGGGAATTTCCTTAGATGTGATTAAAAAATTGGGTGCTAGTTTACCAATTTTAGGTGTTTGCTTAGGCCATCAAAGTATAGGTCAGGTATTCGGTGGTAAAATTGTTTCTGCACCAGAATTGATGCACGGTAAAACCTCCTTGGTATCTCATCAGGGAGTTGGAGTTTTTCAAGGTTTAGAAAATCCTGTTACCGCTACCAGATATCATAGTTTGGTGATTGACCGAGATAGCTGTCCCGAAGTATTAGAAATTACTGCTTGGGTGGAAGATGGCACAATTATGGGAGTAAGACATCGGAACTATCCTCATATTCAGGGAGTCCAATTTCATCCAGAGAGTGTTTTGACTGCTGCGGGTAAGCAGTTACTCAGAAATTTTCTGGAACAATTACAGGTAAGAGAGTGATTCATGAAACGACGAGAGTTATTGGGTTATGCTGGTGCTGGTTTAGCAACTGCTTTAGTTACTAATTTCGGTTCTCACCTTCCAGTTAATGCCCAATCTAATGGTGTATCAATTCAATGGTTGGGTCACACTTGCTTTTTGTTTACTGGTGGGGGGATAAAAATTCTTGTCAATCCTTTTCGAACTCTGGGTTGTACTGCTGGGTATCGTGCGCCTAAAATAGCAGCCGATTTGGTTTTGATTAGTAGTCAACTGTTAGATGAAGGTGCAGTGGAAGGACTACCGGGAAATCCGCAGTTGATTTATCAACCAGGGGTTTATGAGTTTAAGGGTTTGAGATTTCAGGGAATTTCCATAGACCACGACCGTATAGGTGGTAAACGATTTGGTAAAAATACTGCGTGGAAATGGAGCCAAGGCGGGGTAAATATTTTACATTTAGGGGGTGCGGCTGCACCAATTTCTATTGAGCAAAAAATCTTGACTGGCCGCCCTGATGTGGCTTTAGTGCCTGTGGGTGGTAGTGATAAAGCTTACAATGCCCAGGAAGCAAAACAGGCAGTTGAGGTGTTAAATCCTAAGTTGGTTATTCCTACCCATTATCGGACTCAGGCTGCTGACCCAAACAGTTGTGATATTACTCCGGTAGATGATTTTCTGGCGTTGATGCCTGGTGTAAATGTACGCAGAAGTAATGGTGATACGATGGCGGTTAATGCTCAGGGGTTACCGGAAAGTACGGAAATTCAGGTTTTGAGTTATCGGTTTTAAGTAATTTACAACCTAACCTATTGACTTCAATGATAATAAAATAATCAAAGCAAAAAGAGGGTTAAAAGTACAGGGAAAACGGATATAAATTATCTTGACCTTTTGTGAGTCGTAAGACCATTTCTGCCTGAAGATGCGCTAAATTCGGAGGATTCATCAGGACTTACACAACTAAGACGATATTTTAGTTTGTAGTCAGAGTGTGTAAGTCCTAGAGATTAAATTCGCAGTAAACCTTCAGGGTTAACTGTTAAAAGTGTTCTTTGCTGCAACCCTTCACGATGGGAAATTGCATTGGCAGCTAATAAACCACTACTAACAGCCCTTTCCATTAAACCGCAGGGAAAAGGCATTTTTACCCAGTCACCTGCAAATAATAAATTCGTGATGTTTGTATTGGTTTCTGGACGTTCTTTGTAACTATTGGGTGGATATCCAGAAAAGTTATGTTGATTAACTAATTCTCGATGTAGTAATTTAGCTTGTTGTAATTCCGGAACAATATTATAAAGTTCTTGTTCAAAGGTTGTTAATAAAGCCTCTTGGGTGGGAAATTCTTTTTCTTTATAACAATAAGCGTGTAATTCTACTACACTTCCACCTGTACGTTTTGACCATTCAATAAATTGGGTTTGAATGCGGTGATATAGGGTAATACTATCGGTTAGTTTGTAACCAGATAAAGATGTAAAATTACTATGTTCCCATGTAAAATCTTGATCAAACCAGAAGCGACAAACAGCGAAGGGATCAGCAATACTTAATTCTTCAATTTGCGACCGCAATTTTTCATCTACATCTCCAGTCATGCGTTTAAATAATTGTTGAACTCCCGGTACATCAGTAGCTAAAACATAATAATCAGCGGTAATTATTTCTGGAGATGATGATTGTTGATTACTTGCTAACAATTGCAAATTATCATCCTGTTTTTGTACCACTTTAAATTTAGCTAAATCTCTTTGAGCCGGGCCTTTAACTACTTTACCATCTGCTGTAAATACGGCCCCATGACAAGGACAATGGAATTTACCATCTGCGGCTTTTTGTACAGTACAACCCTGATGGGTACAAGTCAGAGAAATAGCTTCTTCACTACCATTTTTGAGGGCATAAACTTCATCCGCAGCCCCAAAATATTCAGTTTTTTGATCTTCTTTTTCATTGACAATTGAATTACGCTGTACCCAAAAAGGCACATCATGATTATTGTCACCTACATAATATTTAATTGCTGATATTTTCCCATTTTCAGCAATAATTTCACTGACATTTGCATCAGTAATGATGTTACCATTTTTGCGAATTGCTTGGGCGATAGGTTCAACTAAACTCGTTCCCATATCATCTTTTGTACCATTAAAAGCCAGTCCTTCGGGATTACCAAAAAAGTAAAAATGAAAGAATTGCATGAGTTCACCCACACTCATTAAATCTGGTGCATTTAAACTAGATTTAGCAAAGGGGAGAAAATATAAATCATATAAACCTTGAGGAAATTCTGTAGATACCCAATCAGCTACCGAGATATGATCAAATCGCTGATAGTTTTTATCTCTTTGAAAACCTGTAATGGCTTGAAAAACTTGTAAATGTTTAACTTTTGTGAGATTTATTCCCCATTTTAAACGGTTGGGGGAAGCCACAGCTAAATCAATGATATTCCAAGGAAAAGCAGAACTACTAGGACGGAAAACCTCTGGTTGATATTGAGAATTGTGGTAAACTACCGAATAATAATTTAAAGATTGAAAATTATCTGTTATTCCTAGTTCAGAAACCACGCTATTTAAGTTGTAATATTGAGGAAAAAAGCCATGAAACCCATGTTCCATTTGGAAATTTTCCCCCGCAGCTTCAATTTGCCAGCTGGCAATTTTACCACCTAACTGTGGAGATTTTTCTAGTAATTTAACTGTAAAACCTCGTTTAACTAATTGGTATGCACAAGCTAAACCAGCTAAACCAGCACCAATTACAGCAACAGTTTTATTAGTATTTAATATTTTGGGTAAATCAAGATTATCTGGTTGAAAAACAGAAGGTTGTGGTTTACTAAAACGAGAATAACCCGTTACTCCAACTATCGTACCCACACCGAATAACTTTAGCAGTGTACGTCGAGAAATGATAGATGATTCTGGTAAATTAGATTGTTGACTCATGGTTGATGCAATTGATTTTAATTATGCACGGTGACAGTAAATCAAGGCTACAAATAGAAAAAGTTTTATTATCAGCCAGCAAACATTAGTTAATTAGGGCTGCATAAATTAATGGCTAATGGTAGTGTTTGACATAATTCTCCATGCAGGTTTTATATGCAAAAGTCGAATTTATAGATAAATCTGTAATATCTTAACTTCTGCAATAACAAGATGCTTAGATAGTGTAATATGTTATTTATTAATTGACCACTCTGCACTTAGTATAATATAAATTTGCTTAGTAATGAACTTATATAAATCTTAAATCAATATGAAATATTGGCGTGAAACTATAGCAGTTACTCAACGGATATTAATTGAATTGCTGCGACGCAGACGGAGCTTAATTTTTTGGAGTATTTTCCCCATCTCCATTTTAATTCTCAACGGGTTTATTTTATCTGAGCGGGCAAAATTAACGATGGCGGTAGCTTTTGAAAGTGCAGCACCTTCAACTTTAGTTGGTGCAGCTTTGTTTTTTAGTTGTTTGGGTGGAAGCGTGGCCACAGTAGTTGCAGAACGAGAACAACAAACTCTGAAACGGTTGTTTATTTCTCCTTTAAGTGGTACATCTTACTTTTTAGGAATTTTTCTCGCTCATACTGTTATTGGGATTGGACAATCTTTATTAGTTTACACCATTGCTGCTTTTTGGGGTGCTACTTTTAAAGGTTCTATTTTCTTAGGAATGATGATTATTTTATTAAGTATCATCGCTTATGTAGGTTTAGGGTTTATTTTAGGTACACAATTAGCTAGACGCATTGAAGATGTTAATGCTTTAGTGGCAGCTTTTGGTGTACCTTTATTAATTTTAGGTGGTGCTTTTTTACCAACTTCTTTATTTCCGCAAACTCTTTTAGATATCGCTCAATATAATCCAATTTACCACATGAATGAAGCACTTTTAGGGGTTTGGGCTAAGGGTGATGAATTTAATGATATCGTCTCACATTTTTGGTTTTTATTCTGGTTTGCTATGGTGATGTTAGTCTGTGGGTGGTTATCTTACAAACGGATGTTGATGGTAGAACGAAGACTTTAAACATCAGCAAATAGTAATTTAGCAATATATTCTGCATTTCTTTTTTCTCTCCATAACCAGTGATTATCTTGTCCTATTTCTCGAAGATGAATTATTGCTTGTTCAATGATTTGCTCCAAATTATCTAAACTAGAATAGGATGAACCAATAACTACTGGCCAGTTAATTTGATGTTTAATTACTGGATAATCTGGAGCGATAATATAACATCCACAAGAACCTGCATCACTGATAACACCACTAGCGCGATAATAGTAACGTTCTTGATCAAAATCAGTGACTAAAATATCTAATTTTTGTAAGGCTTTGAGATAATCTTCATCTTTTGTAGTATCAATAAAAGTGATGTCTGTGGCATTTTCTAAAAACTTTGGTTTTTGGTTAAGAGGTGTACCAATGAATAATTCTAGTTGCTGAGAATTTTGAGAAACATAATTTCTAAGTTTTCCTAAAATCTTATTAATTGGTTTATCTTCTCGAATAATTCCAACAATACCAATTTTGATTTTATCATTGTGATTTAACCTTTCTCCCGGTTGTAATTTTGGTGTAACTTCACTGATGATAGGATGGGGAATTACGATTTTAGTAGATTCTGGAAATTTAAACTTCTCGCTGACATAATCATCATCTAATTCTAAAAGAACTACTTTGAATTTAGGGTTTAATTTTAGGAACTTTTGTAAATAAACGAAGCCTAGATATTTAATTTTATTTTCTTGAGCAAATAATTGATTTCCATGAATTCCTAAAAATACTTTTTTACCTGTTAAAACTAACATTGGTAATAATATTAAAAGATGTTGGTTATATATTTCCATCACATAAATACTATCAACATCTTTAAGGGATACTGCTTGTAATCCCATAGAAAAATGGCGATATTCACGTCTTAACTGTAATCCTACGGAATAACTGGGAATTGTTTGAGTGAATTTGATAAACCATTTGGGAATTGGTCTTTCTATGGAAACAAATCCCATTTTATGATTAGATAAGTGTTGATTAATTAATAGTAGTTCTCTGAGTCCTGGATGAAATATTTGCATTTTATGTTTAGAACCTATGGTGTGGTTATTATAATCAATATTATATATGGGTAATTACTGATCATCAATGTTTTTGTCTGATAGCGAAGCGTGGCGTAGCCATATCAGGATGTTCAGGATTATAGGATTTTCAGGATGTTGTTGTTTGATTGTCTATGAGAAATAGAGACTTTGGGATGATTGATAAGATAAATTATCTGTTAAATTATTAAATTATCTGCTGTTACTTCTTGACTGTTGGTGTAATTGTATTTTATCATCTTTCAATATTTACAGACAATTCATCAATTACAATCCTGTAAATCCTCAAATCCTGGACATCCTGATTCAGACAATGACAATTTCAGCATCCCACCAATAACCTACAAATTACCAACGAACCATACAAACTGTAGGTTGGGTAGAACGCAGTGAAACCCAACAATTTAATAATTTAATCATTTAATCATCATCTATATTATTGTGAAAGTGTTGAGTTTTCTAAGGTAAAAGTAAAAGATAAGCAATCACACTTAGGTAAAAATTTGTTACTTATAGTTTAATCAGGAGTTGGATTTGCTATAGTTATACAAAACCTTATTTCATTTGCTATTTATCACCTTACATTTTTGGAGAAATTAGATATGAAAGCTCGCAGTTTTATAAAACTAGATGAAAATGTAATGGTAATTTTTACTGATGGTACACTGCTTGAGTTTGGTGATAATAACACAGGTTTAACAGGAGATTGGAAGATTGATGTAAATCGTCCAATTGATAGAGTTATTATATATCAGCGAGATGAAACGAAAAAAAATAAATTATATATTGCTAATCATGCTGGTGTGCAGTTTGTTCAGGAAAACAATAGATATAAAATTAAATTAGCTCATGTTCAATATATAGGGGAAACTCAATTGAATTGGTACGAATTTGCTGATGCACAAGCGCAGCCTATTCGTTATCTTCCATAGTCAAAATGGTGCGTTACATTTCATTAACGCACCCTACAATTAATTAACTATAAGCCTCCATCGGTAAACAAGAACAAACAAAATTCCTATCCCCAAAAGCAGCATCTATCCTACCCACACTTGGCCAGAACTTATATTCCTTACTCCAACTTGCAGGATAACCAGCTTGTTCACGAGAATAACCATGTTTCCACTCACCAACAATCAAACTTTCCGCAGTGTGAGGCGCATTTTTCAAAACATTATCTTGCAGATCCATATTACCAGATTCAATCTCAGAAATCTCCTTTCTAATCGCAATTAACGCCTCACAAAAACGATCTAATTCTTCCTTAGATTCGCTTTCTGTTGGTTCTACCATAATTGTCCCACCCACAGGCCAAGAAACCGTAGGAGCATGAAAACCATAGTCCATTAACCGCTTCGCAACATCATCAATTTCGATGTTTGCTGATTTTTTCAAAGCACGTAAATCTAAAATACATTCATGTGCTACAAAACCATTTTTTCCCTGATATAAAACTGGATAAAATGATTCTAATTTCTTAGCGATGTAATTAGCATTTAAAATCGCAATTTTGGTAGCTTCCGTTAACCCCTCTGCACCCATCATTGCAATGTACATCCAAGAAATTACCAAAATACTCGCACTTCCCCAAGGTGCAGCAGAAACCGCACCCAAATTACCACCTAATTTAATTACAGAATGTCCAGGTAAGAACGGTACAAGATGGGAAGCGACACCAATAGGACCCATTCCCGGACCACCACCACCATGAGGAATACAGAAAGTTTTGTGTAAGTTCAAATGACAAACATCAGCACCAATATCACCAGGACGACAAATACCCACCTGAGCATTCATATTAGCCCCGTCCATGTAAACTTGTCCACCATGTTCATGAACTATGGCACAAATTTCTTGAATTGCTTCTTCAAATACTCCATGAGTTGATGGATATGTCACCATTAACGCTGCTAATTCACTACTATGTTTTTCAGCTTTGGCTTTTAAATCAGCAACATCAATATTACCCTGATCATCACAAGCAATTCCGACAACTTTCATCCCACACATGACCGCGCTTGCAGGATTTGTCCCATGTGCAGATTGGGGAATTAAACAAATATTTCTGTGTCCTTCTCCCCGACTTTGGTGATATTCATGAATTACCAAAAGTCCAGAATATTCACCTTGAGAACCCGCATTTGGTTGTAAAGAAATTCCCGCAAATCCTGTAATTTCTCCTAACCAGTTTTCTAATTGTTGAAACAGGATTTGATAACCTCTGGTTTGGGAAATTGGCGCGAAAGGATGGATTTTGCCAAATTCTGCCCAAGTTACCGGAATCATTTCGGAAGTTGCATTTAACTTCATGGTACAAGAACCCAAGGGAATCATCGAACTTGTTAATGATAAATCCTTGGTTTCTAGTTGATGTAAATAACGCAATAATTCCGTTTCTGAATGATAGCGGTTGAAAATGGGATGAGTGAGATATTCACTTTCACGAATTTGGGAAATATGAGAACTTGAAAAAGTGATTTCTGCAATATTAAAAGGTAATTGATCTTGCAGTGCGAAAACTTGTAATAAATCAATTACATCTGCTTCTGTTGTGGTTTCATCTAAGGAAATTCCTACATCAGAATTATCAAAAATTCGCAAGTTGATATTTCTCGCATCCGCAGCTTCTAAAATTGCCTGTAAACTGGTATTTCCTAACTCTATCCGCAGAGTATCAAAGAAGTTTTCATTAACAATTTTATAACCTAAACTTTGCAAACCTGCTGCTAAAGTTGCGGTGAGTTTATGAACAGTTTCCGCAATTCCCCTTAAACCATCGGGTCCATGATACACTGCATACATCCCCGCCATCACTGCCAACAATACCTGCGCTGTGCAAATATTACTGGTGGCTTTATCTCTGCGAATGTGTTGTTCACGGGTTTGTAAAGCTAACCGATAAGCAGATTTACCATGAACATCTTTTGATACACCCACAATCCGCCCTGGAACTAAGCGTTTATACTCCTCTTTAGTAGCAAAATACGCCGCATGAGGTCCACCGAATCCCATCGGAATACCAAACCTCTGGGTGCTTCCTACCGCTATATCTGCCCCTAATTCACCGGGGGGTGTGAGTAATGTTAAACTCAGAGGATCTGCCGCTATTGTCACCAATGCACCCTGAGCATGGGACTGTTCTATAAAGTTGCGATAGTCGTAAATTTTACCATCAGTTGCGGGATATTGCAGAATTGCCCCAAAGATGGTTTCGGAAAAATCAAAGGTTTGATGATCACCGATGATGATGTTGATACTTAGAGGTTTTGCACGGGTTTGTAATACGTCAATGGTTTGGGGATGACACGCATTAGACACAAAAAAGTTATGGGATTTATTTTTGCAGATACCATAACTCATACTCATTGCTTCTGCTGCTGCTGTCGCTTCGTCTAATAAGGAAGCGTTAGCAATTTCTAAACCTGTCAAGTCTATGATCATGGTTTGGAAATTTAAAAGTGCTTCCAAACGTCCTTGGGCGATTTCTGGTTGATAGGGGGTGTAAGCGGTGTACCAACCGGGATTTTCTAAGATGTTGCGTTGAATCACTGTGGGGGTAATGCAGTCGTGATACCCCATACCCATGTAGGAACGGTAAACTTGATTCTTTTCAGCGATTTGTTTTAATTTTGCTAATGCTGCATATTCGCTTTGTGCTTTTGGAAGTTGCAACTTTTTATCTAAGCGAATTCCCTGGGGTACGGTTTTAGCAATTAAGTCATCTAGGTTATTCAAACCTAATGTTACCAGCATTTGCTGAACATCATCAGAGTTTGGTCCGATGTGTCTTTGGCTGAAATTGCTGACTTTGTTACTACTTTGAGCTAAGATGTTGCGATCGCTAGACTGAGGACGAGATAGATTTGCTACCACCTATTTTTCTCCTACATTACTATTTAATATATTGTAATGATTACTTGGAAATAGGTAAGTTCGCCTCAAAAATTGTCCCGTTTACAAAACGAATACTGTCAACCTCAATTCTAGAAATGGTGCGTTATTAACGCACCCCACAAACATGAAAATTACTTACTCACCTTCTACCAAAGCACTGTATTCATCAGCTGTCATTAATTCGTCAATTTCATCCAGATTATCAACACGGATTTTAATTAACCAACCATCATGATAAGGATCATCAGCTAATTGTTCAGGAGCGTCAACAATTGCACTGTTACGTTCTATCACTGTACCACTCAAAGGAGCTTTGAGTTCTTCGACAGCTTTCACTGACTCAATGTTACCGAATCCCTCTCCCTTAGTAATCACTTCATCCACATCGGGAACTTCCAAAAAAACAATATCACCCAATTGATCTACAGCATAGGCAGTAATACCAATTGTGGCAATTTCTCCATCTAAACGTACATACTCATGGGTATCTTGATACTGTAGCTCTTGCGGATATTCCAAATCCATAGCACTTCCTCTTCCACGTTAATAAATTTATTGTTACCAGATTAGTGTTACCAGAGTAACCCAAGAGACATTATTCCTCAAAAAATTGAAAAAGGATCATTTAGTCCGATTTTTTGAGCGATAAAAAGGACGTTTGACTACAACAGTAGGATAAGTTTTACCACGAATTTCCACCTCTAGTTCTTGCTTAACGGTTGCTAATTCTTTGGGAACATAAGCTAAAGCTACCGGATAACCAAGGGTGGGTGACAGTGTTCCACTGGTAACTTCTCCTATGGTCTGACCTGATGATAATACAGGGTAGCCATGACGAGGAATGTTTCTACCTTGGGTTAGTAAACCTACGAGTTTACGCTTAACTCCCTGGGTCTTTTGCTGTTCTAAAATACTACGGCCAATAAAATCACCTTTAGTATCCAAATGAACCAGCCAACTTAAACCAGCTTCTAAGGGTGTGGTGGTATCATCAATATCTTGACCATACAGTGCCATGGCAGCCTCTAAACGCAATGTATCCCTACAACCAAGGCCACAGGGAGTCACACCAGATTCATAGAGATAATGCCACAATTTTATCCCCACTTCGGGAGCTACCATGACTTCAAAGCCATCTTCCCCGGTATAACCTGTCCGCGCTAAAAAGGCTGGTTGATCAAAGATGGTGGTTTCTAAATGTCCAAAGGCTTTAATTACACTCAGATCATCCGCTACCAAAGACTGAATATAACCAGTAGCTTTTGGCCCTTGAACAGCAATTAAGATTTTATCCCGTGACAGGTCTTGAAACTCAATATTAGTTAGGTCAAGATGTTTTAATAACCAGTTTTTATCTTTGTCGGTAGTTGCCGCATTAACGATCATCACGACCTTTTCTGTGCCTGTATTATCTACACCTTGATGGTAAATAATAATATCGTCTATGATCCCCGCCTGTTGATTTAATAAAACTGTGTATTGTGCTTGACCGGATTGTAAACGACTTAA
This sequence comes from Okeanomitos corallinicola TIOX110, assembly GCF_038050375.1. NCBI lineage: Bacteria > Bacillati > Cyanobacteriota > Cyanophyceae > Nostocales > Aphanizomenonaceae > Okeanomitos > Okeanomitos corallinicola. The sequence continues at coordinate 3,748,695 of NZ_CP150886.1, forward strand.
ATCTGATGGTACTAATTTCTCTAGTTGGGAAATCAGGTTTTTACCTTGGAAAGTAAATTTACCCATGTGGGAAATATCAAACATCCCCGCTGCATTTCTCACAGCTTGATGTTCTTGGGTGATACCGCTATATTGTACTGGCATTTCCCAACCACCGAAGCTGGTAAAGCGAGCTTTGAGTTCTACACCAAGGTGATATAAGGGAGTTTGTAATAGAGATTGGGTATGATTTTCTGATTTAGCCACAGGTATTTTTAGGGATCATCAACATTTACTTATCCTACGGTATCAGTTCCCGTCACCTGCGATAACTCTCTATTTTTCTACCTAAGTCCTTGGTGCGGTTTAATAGTTAATAGTGAAAATGTTGAGATTTATTAAGCAAAGATTATGAAACTTTGGCAAATACTCGCTAGTATGGTTTTAACTGTAGTTTTGTTTGTCTCCCCTCTATCAGCACAAGCCGCTAGTTCTTCTAGTATTACTCGTTCTGCTGGGGATGAAGTAGAAACTAAAGATTTTTCTGGTCAGGATTTAACAGGTAATGAGTATACCAATGTGGTATTAGAGAATGTTAATTTTAGCAATGCTAACCTCCGGGGTGCTGTGTTTAACGGTGCTTTGTTAGAGGATGCGAATTTACATGGTGTAGATTTTCGCCAAGGTATTGCTTATTTAGTCAAGTTTAAGAATGCTGATTTAACTGATTCCTTGTTTACGGATGCCATGATGCTGCGTTCTGTGTTTGAGAATGTAGATGTCACTGGTGCAGATTTTACCGATGCGATTTTAGATGGAGTAGAGATCAAAAAACTCTGTGTTAATGCTAGTGGTGTTAACTCTAAAACTGGTGTAGATACCCGTGAATCTTTAGGTTGTAAGTAAGCATTCAGCTTTCCTCTTTCCCATACAGAGTATGGGAATTAATTCTTTCTCCTGACTCCTGACTTCTAACTCCTCAGTTATTGGAAATGCTTTTCCATTTCTAATCTTTGTTCTACATTTCGTAAAAAGTAACCATCTATCATTGCTGAACCTAATAACTTACCTAATTCATCGCGGCTGGTAGTGATCACCGTATTATATTTATCATGAGGTAAATTACCTAATGTGGCAACAATAGATTTTTGAATAACTTCAAATACTTCTGATGAATTAGGTTTAGATAATTGATTTACTGTTTCTGGGGTTAGAGACTGTATGTAGTGCCAAAATTGATCTTGATTTTCTTCAGATGCAAAATAATCTGGCTGAGAATGGGAAAGATTACTCATGGCAATTACTTTAAACTTTAAAATCATTTGATTATCAATTTACCAAGAGAATCATTAATTCATGGTCAAAGAAACCGAACCTGGGAAGATGTGTTTCTTCTACACAAGTCATTAGTCATTAGTCATTAGTCAGGAGGTTATTACCTTTTGACTCCTGACTTCTTAAATTAATCTTGTACGTATTCTTTCCCAGTCACTAAGGCAATCTCAGCCCGGACAAATTCCCTACCTAAATAAGCAGCATGATCTAAGAAAGTGATTGGACAGGGTTTAGTTTCTTCAAATATTTTGACACATAATTCTTTAGCAGTCCGGCCGCTAAATACTGTGGTGTGAGTTCTTTCTACTTTACCCTTGGCAGGAATTACCTTACCTGTTTCTGGATCTACAGCTAAACCACGTTCATCAATGACGTTTGTAAAATGCTTGGCGTAAATCAATCTTTCATTGCAGTCAATGTAAATAATGAAATAGCCGTTAGGATCAAGTTCTATATGACGGTGGGAAAGTTTATCATCAATGGCGGTTAAATCATCAAGTATTAAATTTATAGTCATGATCAAAAGATAACTTATTTAGATGGTGTTTGAGATTACAGATCCAGTTTAATTCTTTAGCTACCTGTTTTAAACATTATTTTGAGTAAAAGGTAACTCTGCGTTAATTGCTTGGATTTCCTGTTCTTCCATTTGATTAACTTCTAGGATGTAAGAACGGAGAATTTTTCCTAAACGATTGTTGTAAAATCGGTGTAAACTATGGTTGGGTTTGGCAGGAAAACCACGGCGTTTCTTGTGTCTGCCACCTGCACCGGGATCAAAACTTTGGATGTTGTGAGCGATCGCCCACTCAATTGGTGCATAATAACAAGCATCAAAATGTAAACAATCTATTTCTTGAAAACTGCCCCAATAACGTCCATAGAGTTTATCATCCTTAAATAAACAAAAAGACATCCCCACAGGTTGATGCTGATCTTCTTGATTATAAGCAGCAAAAAATACTACCCGATGACGATAATTATGATATAAACTTTCAAAAAATCTTTTACTGAGATACTTACTACCCCACCACCCAAATTTATCACAGGTGTCAGCATAAAATTCATACATGAGTGGAAAAAGTGATTTGGGAATATCTTCCCCAGAAATCACTTGCATTTGTAAACCAGCTTTTGCTACGGCTTTGCGTTCCCGTTTGATATTCCTTCTTTGGTTAGCATTGAATACCGATAAATAATTATCAAAAGACTGAAAATCAGCGTTTTCCCAAATATAACTATGGTGTAACCAAGCTGTAAAACCTTGTTTTTCTAATACAGGTTTCCACTGAGGATCAACATAGAGAAAATGACAACCGGAAATACTATTTTTTAGACAAAAATCATCAATTTCATGTACCATCATCGCTGTAATTTCGTCTTCATCTTCTCCAGGAGCAATTAAAAACCGATAACCTTCGGCTGGGGTAAATGGGGACATCCCTAATAATTTCGGATAATACTCTATACCAAGACGATAAGCTAAATCTGCCCATTGATGATCAAAAACAAATTCCCCTTGACTATGACCTTTTAAATACAGGGGTGCAGCCGCAATTAAAGTTTGATCTCGCCATATTGTTAAATGATTTGGCAACCAACCAGCGTTAGCAGTCGCACTATGGGAGGTTTCCATATTATTTAACCAGTCCCATTCTAAAAAGGGTGTTTTGAGTGGTATAGCTAAAGCATCCCAGGCTGTTTGCGGAATATCAGCCAGCGTATGAGTCCAAAGTACAGAATAGTTAGATTTAGGTGATTTTACCATTGTGTAGTGATGAATATCTATTTTGATGATGCAAGTAGGTGAATCTAATTAAACATAACCTAATACCATTTCTTTGTGAGGCCGCGCCGAATTTTTAAACCATGCTTTTTCTCCTCTGTGTTCTCTGTGTCTCTGTGGTTTGTTCCTTTCTAAATTTGACACATCTTTATACAGAATTGGTATAACAAGTATTAAACAGGATTTAATCGTTGATGGTTTTTATGTAGCCGATAATGCAAAAATACTTCTTGTTCAACTGTGTTGACTTCTATTAGTTCTAACTTGGGTGCTAAATTTGATAAAAATCCTTGTCCTGCTACTGGTGTTGGTGCAGTATCACCACCTAAAATTAAAGGACAAATAGTTAACCATAATTCATCTATTAAATCAAATTCTAATAAAGAAGCAACTAATTGACCACCACCTAATACTGCGATATTTTTGATTTGTAAACTTGCTAGGTGTTGCCAAACTGCACAAGTATCAATATTTCCTGTTGTTGTTTCTATGACTAAAATTCTGTCAAACTCGGCACGGTTTTGCCAAAATTTCGCGCCTTTTGTAGTCGTCAATAGCCAGCGTTCTACAGGTTGCTGAAAGAATTTAATATCCGGATTAATGTTGCCAGAACTAGAAATCACTATATGAAATGGCTGGGGAGATTTATGTTCTGTGGTTCTTTGTTGCAACAATCTTGGCTGAGAGATGGTGAGTGTTGTACCGTAAGCATGGAGAGTACCAGCACCAAATACAACAGCATCAGCAGCAGCGATTTGTGCTTCCAGGTGTGCTTTATCGGTCGTTGAGCCAAAACGGGCGGGCGATCGCCTAAAATCGGCTATTTTGCCATCTGCACTCATGGCTAAAACTACTGTAGTATGAGGACGTTTTTGCATCATGTTCAAGAAATCTGTACTTAATCTAACATTTTATATTTTTTGTATCTATAGTTTCTTTTTGAAAAATTAAAGTTTGATAATTTTAACCAACTACAATCTAATTAATATTTTTTACTAAAATGTCTCATTTACCTATTCCCATTGTACTTTTTAATTTACGTTTTAATTGTTGTGGTTTGCAGATATTAAGTGAGACAATCAATGGTTAAGTCTCGTCAATCGTCTTTTCGGCGCATTTTAGTAACTAGAATCTTACTGGTATTTGTGCCAGTTTTATTAATTGGAGAAATGGTAACTCTGAATAAAGCACGTTCTAGTCTCTTGAATACTGCCAGAGAAAATTTAAAAGACAGTGCTATTTATAAGGGTGAAAAAATTAATAATATGATTGCTGCTTTAAAAATTAATTTAATTAGTGCCAGTCAAACAAAGGTTATCCAGTCTGGTTCAGCAACAAAGGCGGAAAAATTTTTAACTCAATTAGCTGAAGCACTACCTAATACAATTGATTGTATTCAACTGCAACATTTACCCAGAAATAAACAAAAAAGCAGTCAGAAAAATCCGATTATTGCCAGTACCTGTGGTAATCAATTAATTAATGATCAGCCATTATCTTTTACTAATCAAGAAGTTAAAATTACTCTCATTCCTCCACAAAAACCGGGTAGAACTGGTCAGACTAACCAAGAAGATCAACTAAAATTACTATTGTCTCAGCCAGTTAATAATTTACGCGGCAATTTAGCTTATGTTTTATTGGTAAAAACCACACTACACCGACAAACAGAAAATCATTCCGGTTCTCTGACAGGTTCTTTGATAGTCATTGATGAAAATGGCAAAATTTTTGCTTATATGTCCCCGGAAAAAATAGGTAAAAATATTCAAAGTTATGTAAATTTTCCTAATCTCAAAACTATTATTAATCATGCTATTCAAGGTGAAAATAATTCTACTTATATCAATTTTACAGATGCTAAGGAATTTGTAGTTGGTTACACAGCAATTCCTAGTCCCATTACACAGGGAAAGCCAGGAAAATGGATTATTTTCTCTGTATCTAGTGTCCAAGATTCACTCTCTGGTTTAGACGAAATCAAGTTAATTTTCATGGCTTTAACGGTTGGTTTAATTGGTGCGGGTTTGTGGGTATCTCTATATTTAGCTCCCTATTTAGCTAGTCCTTTAGAAGAACTGAGAGACTATGCGTTAAATATTCACAGTCACCATGCAGCACAACCAATTCCCCATAACTTTAAAATTAAGGAATTTAATCAACTTGTTCAAGCTTTAGATCAAATGGTTGAAAGACTTAAAGCATGGGCAGAAGAATTAGAAATAGCCTGGAAGGAAGCAAAGTCAGCTAATACTGTGAAAAGTCAATTTTTGGCGACAACTTCCCATGAATTGCGAAACCCTTTGAATATTATTATTAATTGTGTCCGTTTAGTCAGAGATGATTTATGTGATAGTCGAGAGGAAGAATTAGAATTTCTCAAACGAGCAGATGATACGGCGATTCATTTATTAGGTATTATTAATGATTTGCTGGATATTTCTAAAATTGAAGCAGGTAAATTATCGGTTTTTACTGCTCCTCTGGATTTACATCAATTGTTATTAGAAGTTATTAATTTACAATCTGTAAATATTCAACAGAAAGGATTACAGTTAAAATGCGAAATAGGTAATAAACCCATTCCTGTTAAGGCAGATGAGGTAAAACTCAAACAAGTTTTAATTAATATTATTGGTAATGCTACTAAATTTACAGATACAGGTAGCATTATTATTAGTGCAAAAATTGAGGAAAATAAGAGTAGATTCTATGTAATTGTTTCTGTAAAAGATACAGGTATAGGTATTGATCCTGACCAACAAAATAAACTTTTCCGTCCTTTTGTGATGGTAGATGGTACAACCACACGCAAGTTTGAAGGGACTGGATTAGGATTAGCAATTTCCCGCAATTTAGTTGAACTGATGGGCGGGACAATCACTCTAGAAAGTTTGGGTTTAAATCAAGGAACAACATTAAAAATTCAATTACCTTTGATTGATGTTTCTCTGTTATCTAAACAAGGTAAAACAGAAAGGAGCATTATCAATAATTAATACTCCCTAATTTAAAAATAGATTCTTGTTATTAACTAATAGGGAAATATCACTCGGCTACCAGGTCTGATATCACCATGGAAAAATCCTTTATTTCGCCCCATAAATACTGCATCTCCCAAACCTGCAAATTGAGAGTCTTTTAAAACTTCCCACAGTTTCCTAAAATCTCCATTCAGAGGCTGCATATCTAAAGCCCGGAAGTAAATATGTTGGCTATTGCTAACACCACCAACACTTCTATTTACGGCTGGTGGACGATAACCAGAGGTAATTCTAATGGGTGAGCCAAATTTATCTCTTACTTCTCCCCAAGTCTTCGCTAGTCGGATGGCGTTGGCTACATATTCAGAACTTGTGGGAATGCGTGTACAGTTTTTAGTGGCTTCACCCCAAGTGAGGGGGATTCCTTCCACAATATATTCATTTGCATAGACTATTTTTCCTCCAGGAATTCTCATCGTCGAACCTGTTCTTGAACCAGCAGAGGGGTTTAATGTTCCTTTTGAGTTAGTCTCTTCTTGATCAGAACTGACTTCTTCCGTATCCTTTAACTTGAGTAATTCTTTGGCTGTTGTTACTCCTAAACCTAAAGGATATTTGAGTTCATTTTCTGCTTTAAATTCTATAAATGCTTGTTTGGTTAAAGGTCCGACAATCCCATCTACTTCTATTTTTAGCAGTGATTGTATTTCTTTGACTAAGTCTATGTGAGCATCGGTGATAAAAATAGCTGGTGCATTGAGTTTTATATACTCAGTGAGAGACTTGATCTCTGTTGGTGGGGTTGAATCTTGGGGGGTAGATGTCATAATTGTCCTGTTAAAATTTGTACTTTACATATATATGAGCATAAGTTTTTTGCATCAAGTTTATATATTTAATATAAATAAATTTACTTATATTCCTTGATTAAGCATTACTGATTTTGATGGATTTGCCATTTTGATGGAGAGATTTGCTTAAAGCTGTGAGAATTTCTACTAATTCTCTACCTACCCACCCAGAGGAAATCAAGGAGGGAGTGTTATTTATTACACAATTAGCAAAGCGATCGCACACTTTTCCTAATGGTTCAGCTTTTTCAATTTCTATTACTTCCTGACTTTGATTGATGGGAATAAATAAATCCCCTTGTTGACTAAATTCACCATGTATAAAAGTTAGTGGTGATTTAGCTGACATTTCATCAAAGATTAAACTTCCTTGACTACCAACTACCCCTAACCGCCTCTGTTTATCAGTATTTAGCCAGCAGAGGTGAATATATGCTTGAAAGTTGTTTGGATACGTTAAAGTTACCCAAACTAAATCCGATAAACTTGGGTTTTCTTGTAACCACACTGTACCTTTCGCTTCTACTTTTACAGGTAACATTCCTAACCAGGTGTTAAAAATTGCAATATCATGAATTGCTAAATCCCACAGTGCATCAACATCTTGGCGTACTGGTCCTAAATGAGTCCGGGTAGCATAACAATATCGTAAATCGCCTAATTGACCTGACTGAACTACTTTTTGACCTTTTTCCACTGCGGGATGGAACAAATAGGTATGATCCACCATGAGGATCAACTGCTGATACTCTGCTAGTTGGCATAATTCCCGACATTCTTCTGGATCAAGGGTGAGGGGTTTTTCCGCTAAAACATGACATCCATGCTGGAGAAAATCTTTAATTAAGTGATAATGGGTAGTAGCGGGAGTGGCGATCACTACTGCTGTCAATTCGGAAATACTTTTAATTGACTCCCACTGAGTCGTTAACAATATATTTTCATCAAGATTGAACTGTTGTTTTACTGCTGTCAATCTTTCTAAACTCGGATCTACTACCGCAACTACATCTACTTGAGGATGTGCTACAAAATTCCGTAACAAATGCACTCCCCAACGTCCCACTCCAATAACAGCCAGTTTAATATTAGTCATTAGTTATTAGTCATTAGTTATTAGTCATTAGTTATTAGTTATTAGTTATTAGGGATACAGTGGTATGCACTTGGAGGAGATACACAATTGGCTACAAAATCAATATCATAAAAGACTTTCAACTCTGTTGCCTATTCCCTGCGATGAAAAAATTACTGAGTTTTAATCTTTAAAGTTTTAATTTATTCATCTTCTTTTTCTTCTTCTGTCACAACCGAATAGGCAATTTTAGCGGCAGCTTGTTCAGCTGCTTTAATAGAACGGCCTTTACCTTTTCCTAGCATTTTCTCATGTAACCAGACTTCAGCTACAAAACGTTCATGAAGAAGGTGGGGTTGATTAACTTCCACCACACGATATTCTGGTAAAACCTTAAACTCTCCCTGAGTCCATTCTTGTAAAGCCGCTTTGTAATTTAACCTAGCTGGATCAAGACGAATCTCTTGTGCTAATTCCTGGAAGTGGGGATCTAACCAAGGACGAATTAAATCTAAATTACGGGTACTGAGATAGAGCGCCCCTAAAACTGCCTCAAAAGCATCTGCTAAACGGGACTCTTGACCTACCAGATCAGCAGTAGCACTACCAGCGACCAGTAAGTATAATTCTAGACCATATTCCCTAGCTAATTTAGCGAGAATGCGATCGCTCACCAAAACTGAACGAATAGCCGCAAAATCACCTACAGAACAGTCAAGATAATTTTCCCATAAAACCACAGCAGCCACCAGTCTGACAACCGCATCACCAACAAATTCAAGTTGTTCATAATTGGCAGACTCAGAAACAGTAGCATGAGTGAGTGCCAAATCGAGTAATTCCCACTTGATCGGATCATCTGTTGACAGACCTAACTTTTGAACTAAACTTTCAAGTTGCCTTTGACGGCGAGGATAAACGCGGGACATTGGATGGGTATGGAAAAAAGGGATGATAAATATTAACTTAGCATTAAATTATAGGGTATAAATATAAGTTAGAGTATTTATTTTGATGGTTTTCTGGAAGTATCTTTCAATTCGTTCAAGAAATTAATATCCTTTTCAATAAAAAATTTCTCATTGGGATTTTCTACATTTTCTAACGCCAAATTCAAATCTCGTTCTGCTTCTGCCAACAATTCTCGGCACATTTCCCACGCCCTTGCTTTTGTTCTTGGCTTGCTTTTGTAGTCTCGTGCCGTCTTTATACACTTTTTTGCCATATCCATCTTAGCTGTTGCCCGTTTTTCCAAAAGTGTGGAATTTTGAGCAAGATTAGGATATTTTAACATAGATTCACCCACAAATTCTATCACATCATCTGGTTCACCTATCTTTTTAAGATTGACGACAGCTTTTACAATTTGACCTTCTTCTATTTTACCAGACATAGCTACAGATAAAGCTCTATTTGCCATATTTTGATAGGGAAGATTGTCTTTATTAGAAGCAAGAATATCAGCAATATTGATGAGTGTGCTGGGATTAACTAAGTAAAAATCTAATTTCTTTGTTTCCAGAAAATTATAAAGTTCATTGGGAAGTTGTAATTTAGCAATAACCTCACAATACAAATCTAGTGACCTAAAATTGTACAAATCTTTTTCTAAGAGTGTTAAAACTTGAGTTTTAGCTTCTTGATACTTCTGTAAAATAACTTTGTCTTGAATTTCTTGTAATTCTCTAATAATTTGATGTCTTGGGTGTGCAGGAAGAATACAAGTCAGACTTTCCGGTTCAATTTCAAAGATTGGTTCGGGACATCCTTCTTCTCTCATTGTCCGAATAATTGTTGGGATACCCTGACCTTCTGATTGAGCTAATTGCAGTTTATTAAATAAGTATGCAAAACTCTGATTTCTCCATTTAGGACTTGCTTTTCCTTGCTTAAATTTCTCTTTATCAACTCCCCAATGTAAAGTACCTGGAGACCTGATTTCTATTCTGTCTGCAAATACTGTGATTCTAATAGGTTCAGGTACTTCATAATCACGGTGAACAATAGCGTTAATTACTGCTTCTTGTAAAGCACGCATAGGATACTTAACCTGATTTGGTTTACTGCTTGTTTTATCAAATGCAGTATAGGCTTGAGTATTTAATAGTTCTATGGATCTTTTAGCTTGCTCAACAATTGTTCCGGTTAAAGTGTAACGTTCTGCTGTTTGTTCACTGCGATCTGTTCCTTTATATATTGATAAAATAGTATATGCTTCTGGAAACTTGGATGTAATACTTGTTTTTTTCCCAAACATCAATAAGGTAAAATTTCTAGGACGTAATATACCATCTAAATCTGTCCGTACAAACAATGGAGAAACCAATTCTGCTATTTGTTCTCTATCAGAAAAATAATCTTCTAATGACTTTTCAGGAAAAAGCAACCCCATTTCCTGCATACTATCTCTAAATACAAGTATATCAATATCGGCTTCTGTCGCACGAGTATTTGTACGTTTATCAAAATACTCTATTTCTTGTTTTTCTGTTAATAATTGCCTCAAAACACCATTTCTGGCTTCCTTAGTTTCTCGACCGATACGAACATAATATTGAGAAGTTTCTTTCTCTCTGTATACATGAGCATGACGAGTCCGTAAAACTACAAATACTAAAATTCTTGTGCTGTTATTTTCAGGGTTTTCGATTTCAACAATACGAGGTGCTATGGCAGGATCAACATAATTCTGACAATATTTAGTTACCTGACCTTCGATTGCTTTTAATTTATTAGCACTAAGACCTGTATATTGAATTTTGGGAAAGCCATGTTCGTCCTTTATCTCTTTTGCTCCACAAACAACATATCCCCCACCAACATTGGCAATGTCGTTAGCAAATGCAGAAATAGTTTTTACTATTCCTTCAGCAATCTTAATATCATCTCCATTTTCTTTCCATTCCACTTGTTCGCTTTCTCTGCGGGCAAGCTCTTTTAAATCTATGTTGAAATTCATAAAGTGAAAATTCGATTTATTGTTTATTTACCATTATAATTTTTTCACACTTTTTAACTATTTAGGGTTTGCTGATAAAGTCTTGTCGTGGAGACAGGTGACAGGTGACAGGTGACAGGTGACAGTTTCAAGAGTTGGATGGGAACTATTTTTCCTTGAAGCAGGAATTAAATGCAAGGTTTTTCAGTTCTCACCTCATCAAAGCTTGCATTTTTTGAAAGTCAAAATCGCTAAAATAGTTTACCTGTAATGTTTTGAGATTTATTCAGCAAGCCCTATTTAACTTTGGTAAATTGAGTGAATATATCTGGTTTATACTTAGTGCTACCATAGTGATATCACTCCCCCAAAAGACCAGAAAAACTAACTACAAAAAAATCAAACATCCAGAATTCATTTAAAAAAGAGAAAGCAGGACATAAGCCGGGTTCTGTTCTCTTGCGAGGGCAGTTATCTATCTGGGATGCCTGTTACCAAACACCTCTAGCGGCTCTTCCTGAACGGAACTGGTAAAAAACCAACCATAGTTCCTTCGGCCTTGCTCCCAACCGGGGTTTACCGAGCCAGCACCTCTCGATACTGCTGGTGCGCTCTTACCGCACCTTTGCACCCTTACCTTATTCACTGAAAAAGGCGGTATTTTTCTGTGGCACTATCCTCACGATCACTCGCACTGGACGTTATCCAGCAAGTTTGGTCTTTCGGGAGTCCGGACTTTCCTCAAACCAGTTTAAATAACTGATCTGCAACTGCCTGCGCCTACTTTCTCTCTACTCCTAGTGTAAACTTTCATCGCCACTTCTGTGTTATTTCTTATCACTTTTTCTTATTCCAAGGTAAAGCATAAGTCCAGGGTAGTTTTTCAATAGTAAAAGGACAATTGATAATTGATATGGGAGGAACATTAATTCCTGGAGCTAAACCAACCCGTAATTCAGAAATTCTTAACACTAATTGAAAGGAAAATTCTACCTTTTTCTTCCTATCCATAAAATCTTTATATAGCTTTTTGAAATCTTTTTGTTTTTCCATGCCCACAATATCAATTAAAGGTTCACCTGGTTGATATACTCCGGTTTTTTCATCTCTTTTTAAAATATCTTCTGCGGTGACAGTTTCCGAAATTGTTTTATTCGGTGCGATGATGGTAGGAACTTGCGGCATTGCCAAATCCCGACTTAAATCAGGATATTTCCGAATCACTCGCCGAGATTTTTTACTATGTTCAACTACCCAGGAACTATTATCCCAATCAACATATACAGCCAAGCCTTCAGATTTATTTTCAATACTAATTGACAATTCTTTTAAATTATCACTTAATTTTTCCAAAGAATAACTGCCTACTTTAAAAGAAATATCTACTTTATCATCAAGATTCTGCTCTTTTAATTGTTCTTCAGCAGAACTTTTCAGAAAATCCACCTTAACCATATCATCAATAGATTCAACCATCCGATTGAATGTGTAATACACTCCTAAGAAATAAACCATCAAGACTATCAAATTTTGATCACTACTTGGCAATTGCATAAATTCATCCTTTACTTGTTTGAAAACAGAATATTTTATTTTTTATCTACAAATATTAATCTTTAACCTTAACAGAATTTGATAACCACCCCCGTCGCCAAAAAAAGAAAATTAACCCACCGGCAATCACTGCCATTGCTCCTAAACATAATGGATAACCCCAATAAGCATTTAGTTCTGGCATATTGAACGGTGACTTTTCAGGATTGAAATTCATTCCATATATACCAGCTAAAAAGGTGAGAGGAATAAAAATAGAGGAAACCACAGTTAAAAATTTCATAATTTCATTCATTTTATTACTAACTGCTGAAAGATATACATCCATTAATCCTGATGCCAATTCTCGGTAAGTTTCTACCATATCTATAACTTGGATAGAGTGATCATAGCAGTCTCTTAAATAAATTCTGACCTCATCACTAATTATTTCACTACTATCTCTAATTAAGGAGTTAATGACATTTCTTTGTGGCCAGATAGCGCGACGCAGTTGTAATAATTCCCTTCTAATCCGATAAATTTTCTGTAATGTTTGTGGTGTAGGATTGGTAATTACTTCTTCTTCCAATTCTTCTATTCTTTCTCCATAAATTTCTAACACAGGGAAAAAGCCATCTATAACCGCATCTAATAAAGCATAAGCCAAATAATCAGATCCTTGTTTGCGGATAATTCCCTTACTTTTAGAAATTCTCATTCTGACTCCTTCAAAACAATCATATTCTGGTTCTTCTTGAACTGTGAGTAAATAATGTTTGCCTAAAACGAAACTAACTTGCTCACTATGAAAACCTTCATTTATATGGGTTGGTGTTACCATCCTGGCAATAATTAATAATTGGTCTTCATAATCTTCACTTTTAGGGCGCTCTGCCATATTTACCACATCTTCTAATACCAGAGGATGTAATTCAAAAACTTGACCTAATCTTTCTAAAATATCTCGATTACCTAAACCTTGAACATCCACCCAAGAAACAGACTCTGTATCTAAATATTGGCTGCAATCTTCTGGATGTATTATTTCTTGATGAACTAAATTAATCTGATTATAATCAATCAAGATAATATGTGGATGTTGAGAATTTTCATCAACAATTATTGTTCCTGGGGCAGTACCTGGTTGATGATAATATTTCTTTCTAGTAGATGATTTATTGATAACTTTAGCAAGACGGCGAATTTTTCTAATCATGAAAATTTTCCTAACTAGGTAATAGTATTGTAGGGTGTGTTAGAACAGAGTTCGTAACGCAGTATGATTAAGGGTTTTGTGCGTTACGCTATCGCTTTAGTGCAGCCATGCCCCCAGGGCTTTACTCACCCTACCTCTCTTTATGACTACGCCACGCAAGCTATCAGAAATTAAACCAGATTCCAATCTCGACGTTTCGTAAAAATGCGTAAGTTTTAAAAATTAACGTATTTTTTCATTGCAAGCGAAGGAAAGCAATCTCAAACCCATATTTTTCCTACCCTGTACGTAAGTCTTGGGATTCCTCACCAGCATTGTTACAAAAAACGCAACAGCACCCCAGATCATAAATTACCCCTCGTACAATCCAAGTAGTGAGGAGTAATAGAGGCAAAATCATGAAATACCAGGGAAATGACCGGGGTTTGCTACCGATATTTAGCCGTTGCGGGTTAACAATGTTGCTAACTGCGGTGTTACTGGTGGACTCAGTGGCAGCAATGCCCAGAGGTACAGGGTTACAGATAGCACAACAGCAAGGAACACAACAGGAAGCCATACTTGCTGAGGCTGTAAGGCTATTGCAAGAAGGAATACAGCTTTATCGGCAGGGTACAAAGAAATCTTTATTACAAGCAATTAATAAATGGGAACAAGCACTTCCCCTATATCGTGCAGTAGGGGAAAAGGGTGGTGAAGCTACTATTCTCAATGTTCTTGGCGGTGTCTACAACTCCCTGGGAGAAAAGCAGAAAGCACTAGAAAACTATAACCAAGCACTTCCCCTATATCGTACATTGAGGGATAGGGGTGGTGAAGCCATGACTCTCAATAATATTGGCAATGTCTACTCCGACCTGGGAGAAAAGCAGAAAGCACTAGAAAACTATAACCAAGCTCTTCCCCTGTATCGTGCAGTGGCAGATAAGCGTGGTGAAGCTACTATTCTCCATAATATTGGCAATGTCTACTCCGACCTGGGAGAAAACCAGAAAGCACTAGAAAACTATAACCAAGCTCTTCCCCTGTATCGTACATTGAGGGATAGGGGTCGTGAAGCTACTATTCTCCATAATATTGGCAATGTCTACTTCGACCTGGGAGAAAAAGGGAAAGCACTGGAAAACTATAAGCAAGCACTTCCTTTAGTTCATGCAGTGGGGGATAGGGGTGGTGAAGCTACTACTCTCAATAATATTGGTGCTGTCTACGACTCTCTGGGAGAAAAACAAAAAGCATTAAAATACTATAACGATGCACTTGCCTTATTTCATGCAGTGGGGGATAGGGGTGGAGAAGCTACTACTCTGCTTGGTATCGGCAGTGTCTACGACTCTCTGAGAGAAAAACAAAAAGCACTAAAATATTATAACGATGCACTTCCCTTATATCGTGCAGTGGGGGATAGGGGTGGAGAAGCTACTACTCTCAATAACATTGGCTTAGTCTACAACTCTCTGGGAGAAAAACAAAAAGCACTAAAATACTATAACGATGCACTTCCTCTCAGACGTACAGTGGGAGATAAGGGTGGTGAAGCTACTACTCTCAATAATATTGGTGCTGTCTACGACTCTCTGGGAGAAAAACAGAAAGCACTAGAATACTATAACCAAGCACTTCCTTTAGTTCATGCAGTGGGAGATAAGGGTGGTGAAGCTACTACTCTCAATAATATTGGTGCTGTCTACGACTCTCTGGGAGAAAAACAAAAAGCATTAAAATACTATAACGATGCACTTCCTCTCAGACGTACAGTGGGGGATAAGGGTGGAGAAGCTACTACCCTCAATAATATTGGCGGTGTCTACGACTCCCTGGGAGAAAAACAAAAAGCACTAAAATACTATAACGATACACTTCCCCTATTTCATGCAGTGGGGGATAGGGGTGGTGAAGCTGCTACTCTCAATAATATTGGTTTAGTCTACAACTCCCTGGGAGAAAAACAGAAAGCACTGGAATACTTGAACCAAGCACTTCCTATATTACGTGCAGTGTCGGATAGGGATGTTGAAGCTGCTACTCTCAATAATATTGGCTTAGTCTACAACTCCCTGGGAGAAAAACAGAAAGCACTGGAATACTTGAACCAAGCACTTCCCCTAGCACGTGCAGTGAGTAATAAAGACGGAGAAGCCACTACTCTATACAATACTGCCCTAATACAACGCAGACAAAAAAACCTCCAAGCAGCCCTTGCCAACATTCAAGCCGCTATCAAAATCATTGAAGAACTACGCACCAAAATAGCCAGTACAGAATTACGTACATCCTACTTCGCCACCAAACAGGACTACTACAAATTCTACATAGACCTGTTAATGCAGCTACACAAACAAAACCCCAACAAAGGCTACGACGCACAAGCACTACACATTAGTGAACGTTACCGCGCTAGGGGTTTAGTTGAACTTCTCACCGAAGCTAACATCAACATCCGTAAAGACATTAACCCCCAACTCCTAGCCGAAGAAACCCGCTTACTGTCCCTGAGAGATGGTAAAGAAAAACTCCTCTCAGAACTGATGAGTAAACCAAAACCTCCCGAAGAAATTATCCAAACCACTAAGCAAGAAATTCAAAATATTATCCAACAACAAAAGGAACTAAAAAATCAACTCCGCGCTACTAACAAAGAATACGCAGACTTAAAATATCCCGAACCTCTCACATTACCCCAAATTCAACAACAATTAGACCCCGATACAGTTCTTTTACAATATTCATTAGGTGCAGAAAATAGTTATTTATGGTTAGTCACTCATAACAGTTTTACCACCTATCAATTACCCAAGGAAGCAGATATTAAAAAAGTTGCCCAACCATTAATTAACAAATTAAAAGCGCCCGTTATTGCTGGTGCATCACCCCAGGAAACCGCCCAATATGTAGCAGAAACAGCTAAAGCAACTAATGAACTCAGTCAAATAATTCTTAAACCTGTGGCTGATAAATTAGGGAAAAAACGGTTAGTAATTGTCGCTGATGGTATCTTACATCAAATCCCCTTTGCTGCATTATCTGACCTAACCCCCCAACCCCCTTCCCTGCAAGGGAATGGGGAGAAAGATAAACTCCCCTCACCTTCTAGGAGAGGGGTAGGGGGAGAGGTCAAATATCAACCCTTATTAGTCAATCATGAAATCATTAATTTACCTTCCGTCACCAGTTTAGCTACCCACCGGGAAAAACTCCAAAACCGCAAAACAGCACCGAAAAAATTAGCTGTATTAGCTGACCCAGTTTTTAGTAATAATGATAGTCGCATCACGGGTAAAACAGAAGTTGGTTTATCTACAGATTTAGATTTAGAACGTTCTGCTTTAAGCCGTTCTAGTGCTAATAGAGGTTCATTATCTCGACTTCCAGGAACTCGTAAAGAAGGAGAGGAAGTTTTAAAACTTGTTCCTAATAACGAAAGTATTAAAGCCTTTGATTTTGATGCTAATTATGAATGGGTTATCAGAGAAAAGTTAAATCAATATCAGATGGTACTTTTTGCCACTCATGGATTAATTGATATGAAAAATCCAGAGTTATCGGGGATAGTTTTATCATTATTCGACAAACAAGGAAAACCCAAAAAAGGATTTTTAAGATTGAATGATATTTTCAACTTAGATTTACCTGCGGAATTGGTGGTATTAAGTGCTTGTGAAACTGGTTTAGGTGAGGAAATTAAAGGAGAAGGTTTAATAGGTTTAACTAGGGGTTTCATGTATGCTGGTGCAGCTAAAGTTGTGGTATCCTTATGGAAGGTTAATGATGACGCGACAGCAGAATTAATGACTGAATTTTCTGGTCAAGTATTGAAAGATGGTAAGTCTCCTATTGTGGCTTTAAGAAATGCCCAGTTAAAATTATGGCAACAACAAAAAACCCAAGACCCCCGTTTTTGGGCTGCGTTTACCGTGCAAGGTGAATGGCAGAAATAGGTTTAAATCTCTGTTTGTGGGGTAGGCATCCTGCCTGCCCATGATTATTAAAGGATATCTGAGTCAATATAAAAATTATTGGTTACAAAAATTGTAACTGCAACAGGATTTATTCCTTGGCATTTTATAATTTAAAAGTCAAAGATTCATTTTCTCATTAATGGTGCGTTCCGCTGCGCTAACACACCCTACGAATTACCAAAAAATCTACACATTACAGAATTTTGAATGAGGAGTGTTTACCATGTCTAAAAGACTATTTGCTTTATTAACAGCAAGTGCGGTAATTGTAGCTGTTGCTGGTTTATCTGTGGAAGCACAAGTTAAACCCAAAGTTAAACCAACAAATGCCCCCACTTTCGTAAAATTAGAAAATGCAGGTAAATTAAATTTATCTGCTGCTGGTAATCCTTTTAAACCGAGAGATTTTAAACAATCTAAAAAACCTTATGCTGGAGATCGGGGTATTATTGGTGATGATAACCGTGAACCAATGCTAAGTAGAGAATATCCTTGGTCTGCTATTGGTAGGATTCAAGGAACTACCACAGACGCAAAAAATTATCATTGTACGGGTACTTTAATAGCAGAAGATGTAGTATTAACAAATGCCCATTGTGTGATTGATACAAAAACTCATCAACTTAGTAGAGAAATTGCTTTTTTACCTAATGTAATTAACGGTAAAGTTGCTAATAGACAAGATATTGCTTTTGCAGAAAGAGTAATTTATGGTACTGATTTTAGAGCAGATGCACTCACTAATCAAACTCAAGATTGGGCAGTAGTTGTATTGGATAAACCTATTGGTAGAAAATATGGTTATTTGGGCTGGAGAAATATACCAGTTTCAACGATGATTAATAATCCCAAAAAATTCTATTTTGTTGGTTATTCAGGCGATTATCCTAATTCCAATAAAAGAGGTTATGAATTTTTAAGTGCTGGTGCTGGTTGGACTGCTGGTTTTCAAGCAGGATGTAGTATTGTAGGGGAACAAAAAGATATACTTTTACATGATTGCGACACAACTGGAGGTTCTTCTGGTGGTTCAATTATTGGTTGGATTAATAATCAGCCTTACATTGTAGCCTTAAATAATGCTGAAATTAAGGATGTTAACACCAATGAAGGTATTATTAATTTAGCTGTGAATTTATCTTTTTTAGATAGACTGGCTGGCAAAAATTCAGATGAGTAAAGTACAGTTCTTAAACAAAGGACACAAGATCATCAAATGATCTTGTGTCCTTTATGTATTAATTTGGGTATTTCACTGGGTTAAAGGTGGGTTAGAACATACCCATGCCGCCCATACCACCCATGCCGCCCATGCCGCCCATACCACCCATGCCACCCATGCCACCCATGCCAGCGTCAGCAGGCATAGCAGATGGTGGTTCAGGTTTTTCTACGACTATGGCTTCGGTGGTTAATACCATACCGGCAATAGAAACAGCGTTTTGTAATGATGAACGCACAACTTTAGCCGGATCAATGATACCTGCGGCAATCAAGTCTTCAAATTCTCCAGTTGCAGCGTTGTAGCCGATGTTGATGTCGGTTTCTTTAACTTTGGCCACAATTACAGAACCTTCGACACCAGCGTTATCAGCAATTTGACGCAAAGGAGCTTCTAAGGCTCTTTGGACAATTTCAGCCCCAATTTTTTCTTCGGCATCAAGGCTGTTTTTGATTGCGTCTACTTTTGCAGCTAGGTGAATTAAGGTTGTACCACCACCGGGAACAATACCTTCTTCTACGGCTGCTTTGGTAGCGTTGAGTGCATCTTCAATCCGTAGTTTCCGGTCTTTGAGTTCGGTTTCTGTAGCTGCTCCCACCTTGATGACTGCTACACCACCAGCTAATTTAGCAATACGCTCTTGAAGTTTTTCGGAGTCATATTCGGAATCAGTTTCTTCTAACTGTTTACGAATTTGAACGATGCGTTTTTCGATTTCTGGTTTGTTTTCAGTACCAGAAACAATGGTGGTGCTTTCTTTATCAATGGTGATTTTCCGGGCTGTACCCAGCATTTCTAAAGTGGCTGTGTCTAAATTTAAGCCAATTTCTTCAGAAATCATCTGTCCATCGGTGAGAATGGCGATATCTTGTAGTAAGGCTTTGCGACGTTCGCCAAAACCAGGGGCTTTAATTGCAGCAACTGCCAAAACTCCCCTTGCTTTGTTAACTACCAAAGTTGCTAAAGCTTCACCTTCTAAATCTTCAGCGATGATTAATAAAGGTTGACCACTACGGGCTACTTTTTCCAGGATGGGTACTAAATCCTGAATGCTACTGATTTTTTTGTCAGTAATCAGGATACGGGCGTTTTCAAACTCTACTGTCATCCGGTCGTTGTTGGTGATGAAGTAGGGAGAAATATAACCCCGGTCAATTTGCATCCCTTCTACTACTTCTAGTTCGGTAGTTAAGGATTTGGATTCTTCTACGGTGATGACACCATCTTTGGTGACTTTCTCCATTGCTTGTGCCAGCATACTACCGACTTCTTCGTCGTTACCTGCTGATACTGTAGCAACTTGAGCGATCGCACTTCCTTCTACTGGCTTGGCTATCTTCGCAATTTCTGCTACTAATAGCTCTACAGTTTTATCCATACCCCGTTTTAGGGAAATGGGGTTTGTACCTGCGGCTACGTTCTTTAATCCTTCCTTAACTAAGGCTTGTGCTAAAACGGTAGCAGTTGTAGTACCATCACCAGCTACATCTTTGGTTTTAGAAGCCACTTCTTGAATTAGTCTTGCTCCGGTATTTTCTAAAGCATCTTCTAATTCAATTTCTTTGGCAACGGTGATACCATCATTAACAATCTGAGGTATACCAAATTTTTTTTCTAAAAGGACGTTACGACCTTTGGGTCCAAGAGTGATTTTCACCGCATCCGCTAGGGCATTAATACCCTTTTCTAGCGCTCGCCGTGATTCTTCATCGAAGGAAATGATTTTAGCCATGTCTTGTTTTTCTATCTCTATCCATTAGACAATTTAGCACTCACAGGTCAAGAGTGCTAAGTGTTTGAAGTACGGATTTTAAGAAATACTGATAAAAAATTGATTAATATTACTTTGAATGAACATTTTAAACTCTAACAGTAATGGTTGTAGCGGGAGATGAATCTAGAAAACTCCCTTAAATCCCTTGGTATTGCTAACCCTAGCGGCACCGGCTGGTTAGCTGTGGTATTTACTTTTATTTTGGCCTGCCTGGTAACTTGGCGTTTAATTCCGGCAATTCGTCAATTTGCTTTGCGGGTGGGTTGGGCTGACCAACCAAATGCTAGAAGACTGAATCAAGAACCTTTACCTAATGCTGGTGGTTTAGCTATCTATGCTGGTGTTATCGCCGCTTTAGTATTGGCTAGTCTACTCAGACCTATTGAACTGCAAGGAGTTTTAGCTCAAGTCCTCACGGTTCTTTTGGGGGGTTCTATTTTGGTCTTGGTTGGTTTTATTGATGACCAATTTGGTTTACCTCCTTCTGTTCGCTTATGGGCGCAAATTATCACTGCACTATTGCTAGTGGCTAATGGTATCAGCATTAAGGTTATGTTTGGTACGCCGATTGATTCCTTACTATCAATGGCTTTAACTGTGTTGTGGGTAGTGGGTATTACCAATGCCATTAATTTGATGGATGGGATGGATGGTTTAGCCGGAGGGATCAGTTTTATTACGGCGATGAGTTTGTTGGGGGTTTCTGCTCAATTTGATAACCGGGCAGCGGCTACCCTAGTTTTAGCTGCTTTGGCAGGTGCAGCCTTGGGCTTTTTACGCCATAATTTTTACCCTTCGCGGATCATTATGGGTGATGCTGGGGCGTATTTTTTTGGCTATGTCCTGGCAGCTACTAGCATTTTAGGGAAGTTACAACAAAGTACGGTTTTTGCCCTTGTACCGACGGTTTTATTTTTGATGTTGCCAGTGTTAGATACTACTCAAGTGTTTGTCCGGCGACTGTTAGCAGGAAAAAATCCCCTCAGCACGCCAGGAAAAGATCATCTACACCATCGTTTATTAGCGTGGGGTTTTTCTCAACGTCGTGCTGCTTTTACTTTGTGGTCAGTTACTTTATTTTTTAATGTACTTGCTATGACGGTACAAGGTATGACTTTACCTGTTATTTTCGCTTCTGCTGTTAGTGTGATTTTGCTTTTGGGGGTGACGGTTGTGCAAAGAATTATTCAGCATTAGTGACTGGTGACTGGTATAGGAGTTTTGACTTTTAAGTTGATACCTCTCCATCACCCACTCACCCCATCACTTACCTACATCACCATGCCACCATCAACGTTAAATACTTGTCCGGTGATGTAAGCTGCGGCGGGATCAGCTGCTAAAAAGCGCACCATGCCGGCAATATCTTCTGGTTGTCCAAAACGACCCAAGGGGATGAATTGTAAAATTCCTTCGGCTTTAATATCGCTGGTCATGTCGGTAGCAATAAATCCTGGTGCTACGGCGTTAACTGTGATCCCACGGGTAGCTAGTTCTTTGGCGACGGTTTTTGTAAACCCAATTACCCCAGCTTTGGCGGCGCTGTAGTTAGGCTGTCCAGGATTACCCATTTGTCCGGCGACTGAGGAGATATTGATAATTCTGCCGGAACGTTGTTTGAGCATGATTTTACTAACGGCTTTTGTACATAAAAATACGCCTGTTAAATTTAAGTCTATAACTGCTTGCCATTCTTCTAATTTCATTCTTAATAACAAATTATCGCGGGTAATACCTGCGTTGTTAACTAAGATATCAATACGTTTGAATTTTTCTATGGTGGTGTTGATGAGTGTGTCTACTTGATCTGATTTGGAAACGTCTGCTTGGAGGGCGATGGCTTCGCCACCATTGCCTGTGATTTCTGCTACTACTTGATCGGCTGCGGTGCTGGAACTGGCGTAGTTAACTACGATTTTTGCCCCTTGGGATGCTAGTTGTAGGGCGATCGCTCGGCCAATTCCTCTAGATGCTCCGGTAACAATGGCAACTTGATCTTTTAATAATGTCATTTTATTTGTCTGAATATTTGAAGATACAGCGTTAATTATTTTATGGTGATTTGGGAACATCTGACCATTTAAGTCGAGATTATTAATTTGAAAGTTGCTACATTTCCGTATGTGTTTTAGGTATTTGTCAATTTAGAAAGTTATAATTTATTGGATCTGTCACGAAAAACACGAATATGGAATTAGAAAATCTGATTCAGAGGCTAAACCTTGGTGAAGATTATGATTATGAATTTAAAGCATCCCAAGATAAATTATCTAAGGATGTTTGGGAAACTGTTTCTGCTTTCGCTAATACTAGCGGTGGATATATTATTTTAGGTGTCACAGAAAATAAACAGAAATTTAAAATTAATGGTATTAATAATCCCACTCAACAAAAAAAAGATTTTTGGAATAATCACAATAACCCTCAAAAATTGAGTGTTCCCATCTGTCAAGAGTCAGATGTGACAATTACTAAAATTGAAGACAAAGATATCATTATTATTAAAGTACCTCCAGCCAATCGTCTTCAGCGTCCTGTTTATATTAATAAAAATCCCATTACAGGAACATATAAACGTTATTTTGATGGTGATCATCAATGTAGCGAAGAAGAAGTGAAACAAATGCTTCGAGATCAAGGTAATGAAGCTCAAGATTCTCAGGTTTTAGATCATTTTGATATGAATGACCTTGATTCAGGAACTATCAAAATATATCGGCAAAGGTTTAGTAATCGAGAACCTGACCATCCTTGGTTAATATTAAATGATCAAGAATTGATGTTGCAATTAGGTGGTTACAACAAAGACCGTAATACAGGAAAAGAAGGATTAACAATTGCCGGGTTATTAATGTTTGGTAAAGAGCGCAGTATTTTAGATGCTTTTTCCCATTATCATCTTGATTATCAAGAAAATTTATCTAATGATCCTGAACAACGTTGGACATATAGAATTACTTTAGATGGTAAATGGGAAGCAAATTTATTTAACTTTTATCATCGTGTTTATAACCGTTTAGTACATGATTTAGCTGTTCCTTTTAAACTAGACCAAAATTCAATCAGAGAAGATGAAACTCATGTTCATGAAGCATTAAGAGAAGTCTTGGTTAATAGTTTAATTCATGCAGATTACCTCTCAACAAAACCTATGGTTATTTTTAAACTTCACGATATTTTTTGGTTTTCAAATCCAGGAAGATTAAGAATTACTATTAGTCAACTTTATGAAGGGGGAATAAGTGAACCACGTAATCCCAATTTACAAAAAATGTTTAAAATGATTGGTCTAGGGGAAAAAGCAGGTTCAGGTTTTGCTAAAATTTTACGAGCTTGGAAAGAACAACAATGGTTTATTCCTTTAGTTAGAGAAAAATTAGACCTAGACATCACGACAGTAGCTTTACCAATGATTAGTTTAATTCCTGAACAAGTAGAAAAAGAATTAACAGCTATAGTTGGCACTAACTACTTTAATTTACCAGAATTAGAAAAAATTATATTAGTTTTAGCCCATAAATTTGGAAAAATCAGTAATACTAATATCCAATATCATAGCCAAAAACATCCTAGAGATATAGGAGATAGTCTTAAATATTTAGTAGATAATGGTTGTTTAGAAAAATTCGGTCACGGTAGATGGACGGAATATAGTTTACCTAACAATTCTTTAGTTAATTTATTAGAACAAGCTAACTCCGATCATTTGAATGATAGCTCCGATCATTTGAATGATAGCTCCGATCATTTGGATGATAGCTCCGATCATTTGGATGATAGCTCCGATCATTTACAGAAATTAGTGACCATTGCTACACCAGTTAGAGACAAAAGAAAGGTTTCTAAACAATTAATGGAAGAAATAATTTTAAAAATCTGTCAAAATCAATATTTAACACAACAACAATTAGCAAATATTTTAAATCGTTCTCCCCATACTCTCAGAACTAGCTATCTTACACCTATGGTAAAAAATAATCTCCTGATTTTAAAATACCCTGATACACCAACTCACCCGCATCAATCGTATCTAACTAATCCAAACTCTAATTTATAAATTCATCCATGGCAGATTTAATTTTTCCCACACCACCCAAATTTGACAACATCGAAGATGAACGTTTACACCGTCAACAACGTCTAGCTGCGGGTTTCCGTTTATTTGCGCGTTATGGTTTTGATGAGGGAGTTGCAGGACATATTACTGTCCGTGATCCAGAGTTTACAGACTGTTTCTGGGTTAACCCCTTTGGAATGTATTTTGGTCATATCCGCGTATCTGATTTATTATTGGTTAACCATGAGGGGGAAGTTGTCAAAGGTAATAAAATTGTTAATACGGCTGCTTTTGCGATTCATTCCCGTATTCATCAAGCAAGGCCTGATGTGATTGCTGCTGCTCATGCTCATTCATTGTATGGTAAAGCTTGGTCAACTTTGGGTAGGTTGCTTGATCCTTTAACTCAAGATGCTTGTGCTTTTTATGAAGATCACGCTTTATTTGATGATTATACAGGAGTGGTTTTAGAAACTAATGAAGGCGATCGCATTGCAGCAACTTTAGGAAATAAAAAAGCGATCATTTTACGCAATCATGGTTTATTAACTGTAGGTAATTCCGTAGATGAAACTATCTGGTGGTTTATTACAATGGATCGTTCTTGTCAAGCGCAATTATTAGCAGAAGCAGCGGGAAAACCAATTTTAATTTCTCCAGAAACTGCCCGTTTTACCCATAGTCAAGTAGGTTCTCATATTATTGGTTGGTTTTCTTTTCAATCCTTATATGAAAAGATTGTACGGGAAGAACCGGATTTGTTGGAGTAGGGAGTTCTAGGAGTCAGGAGAATAAAGAACTAATTTTTTCCCACTCTCCCACTCTTCCAATTAAGCTGTTACGCCTTACGCAAAACGGATTTTTAAATAATCATCTTCCATAGATGCCCCTGCTGGTTGTAATGCAGCTAAAGCTTGAGGTAATACTAAATTACGGCGATGATTACCAATAGTAATGTTTAATTCATCTCCGCTTTTACTGAGTTGAATTTGGCTTTTAGGAATATTAGGTAAAAATAATTCCAAGCTATATTGGTTGTTGTCTTGCACTACTCTGATGGTAGTTTCTTTATGGTAAACTTGGGTAGGATCTTCATTAGGATAAAGTGTTTCTTTTAGTCTTTCTAATGCTGCTAAACCACACATTTCTTCTGAATAAAGAGGTACTTCTTTTACTGGTAAAGGTAGGAAGTTCTGATGTATTTCTTGGCGATATTGTTCTTGATTTTCTTTCCATCTTTGGAAAAATGGATCTTCCACTTCTTTGGGAATAATACGGTTAGCAATAACTAAATCCGTGGCTACATTATATAAACTCAAATAGGCATGAGCGCGCAGAGATTCTTTGATCACCATTTTTTCTGGGTTGGTAACAAGTCTGACAGAGGTTTGAGTATTATCAGTTAATACTTTTTCCAATGCTTCTATTTGTTCATAAAATTCATAGGGTGCATCCATTACTTCTTTATCCGGTAAAGAGAAACCAGCAATGGGTTTAAAAATCGGTTCAACTAAAGGTCTCAGTGCTACGGAAATATTTTGAAATGGTTTATAGAAACGACGCATATACCAACCGCCAACTTCTGGTAAACTCAACAACCGTAAAGCTGTACCAGTAGGTGCGGAGTCAATAATTAAAACGTCATATTCGCCTTCATCATAATGGCGTTTCATTCTCACTAAACCAAAAATTTCGTCCATTCCTGGCAAAATTGCCAGTTCTTCGGCTTGGATACCTTCTAAACCCCTTGCTTGTAAAACTTGGGTAATATAACGTTTGACTGCACCCCAGTTACCTTCTAATTCTTGCAATGCGTCTAGTTCTGCTCCCCACAAGTTGGGACGGACTTGTTTAGCATCATGACCTAGTTCCATGTCAAAGCTGTCTGCTAAGGAGTGTGCCGGATCTGTACTTAATACTAATGTCCGATATCCGAGTTCTGCACAACGGAGTCCAGTTGCTGCTGCGACGGAGGTTTTACCTACTCCACCTTTTCCTGTCATCAAAATTACACGCATGAATAATTCTGTCCTGGCTGAGTTTTATTTACATTTATTTACATTATCCTTTGTTTGCGAAAAATAGGTGTTGTTTAAGTACATCTAATTTGGAACAGTGCCAATAATCTATGTGAGAATTTATTAAACCTTCCGTATTCAGACGTAGTTCACTCCAACCGGAGATGGAGATTCTTGGTTTCCAGGGAAGAGGGGAATTCCAACTCAGAGTCCATTCGCTTTTAATCATGTTTTCTTGTTGTTGAATATTATGTAAATCCATTTTTAAATTCAGGAAAAATGTTTGAATGAATTTAATCATCCATTTATAGAGTTCTAATCCTTTAAATTTAAAAACAGCATCTTGAAAATAAACATCTTCTGCATAAATGCTATAGGTTTGATTCTCTGGAAATCTAGAGTAATCTGCTGTAAGTGTTTCTAAAATAGTCATTGGTAATTAGTTATTAGTTATTAGTCATGGGTGCTGGTCTAATTGAACAATTGAAGCAAGTGGAAGATTTTAGAACAAAGAATGGATGAAGACATCAATATGTAAATATGTAAGTTAAATGTCACATAAATTAACTAATAAATGAAGAGAAATTGCCAATTTTTAATAAAAAAATACATCCGTCGTTAATTTAAACTTATACTTCCATTAATTTAAATTAATACCCCATATTTTATTCTTTGTATTTTGTGTTGTATCTACTAAAAAAACATGGCGACAATATATCAAACCCCCAGACTTCAACTAGGGAATGCCCCACTTGATGGTTATGCTGGTTCAGAAACAGATCAGTTTGCCCTAGTTTGGCAAACCACCGGCAGTTTATCAACAGATAATTTTATTGTTGAATATCGTCCTGTAGGTACTAGTACATGGACTTCTGCACCCAATCCTAGCACTATAAATA
Source organism: Okeanomitos corallinicola TIOX110 (assembly GCF_038050375.1). Lineage (NCBI taxonomy): Bacteria > Bacillati > Cyanobacteriota > Cyanophyceae > Nostocales > Aphanizomenonaceae > Okeanomitos > Okeanomitos corallinicola. The sequence goes on from NZ_CP150886.1 coordinate 3,776,324, forward strand.
CTGGAGTTGGCAGTCGCATCAACCATACTGTCACCGTCACAGGAGTTAATTATAATACAGATTACGAGTATCGGGTACGTCACTTTCAAGGAAGTACCTTAGTCGAAACCCATCAAGAAGCCTTTAAAACCCGTTTACCAGTTGGTGACCTAGTGGATTTACCTTTGCTGCTTATGGTGACTCAGCCGGACCCGGACGAGAAGCTGGCTTTGGGGCAGTTCAGAATCGGATTAATTTGACATTTCGGCAAGGTTATGGTTTAAAGGGTGGCAAAGTTATGCTTTAAGTCATAGAAGTTCTGTATCCTCAAAACAAAGAGAGACACAGCAAAGCTGCATCCCTACATCTGACAAAAACTATAGGACTCCTACTTGATTATTGAAAAAACTCCGTACACCTAAATACTCTACAACCCTTTTGCCTCTTGCATGAGTGCCTCTTGCCTACCTACACAAATGATTTCAAAAATCAAATATTATTCCTATATCTAATTAAAACTAGCTAAATTTTAATTACGAGGGGCATTAAACGTATCCCAAGCGGCTTTAGCTGCATCTTGGAAGCGATTGCCTAAAGTGGAAATATCATGAAACAAAGAATGCCAATTTTTCTCAGTTTCTTCTTGAATGGTTTTCCAGGCAGTTTCTAACCTATCCCGTTCAATTAATTTTTCTCCCTCAATCGTTTCCTTCGCTTGACGCACAGCATTCAAATAAGTGTCACGGGTGAGAGTACCGGCTGATTCAGCCTCAGCTTGGGCGCGTTTTTTAATGGCTTCAATTAATGCTTTGGTGGCATTTTTAACTTCGTCTGTTTCTCCTACCATTTCTGTTTCTACTATGTCGCTAGTTTGGGAATTGACCTCGACAATTGCTGAAGATTCAATGTTGTTATTAGTCATAATTCACACATCCTTAATTTACAAAGCTGACTCGTAGATGAAAATTGGTTTTCTACTACTTAATAAGCCGTTGTTGATAGCTGTTGATCTAATTTTAGTAATGCTTCCACACGTGTCTCAGTTGCTGGGTGACTAGAAAACAAATTACCTAAAAATTGACCAGAAATAGGGTGAATAATTAATAATGGTTCAAAAGCAGGATTAGCATTTAAAGGCATTTGTCTAGCGGTTGCTTCTAGCCTTTGTAAAGCCCTAGCTAAAGCACGGGGGTTGCCTGTTAATTGGGCAGCACCAGCATCAGCAGAAAATTCTCTAGTGCGGGAAATTGCTAACTGAATTATTGTAGCAGCTACGGGAGCAAGCATGACTGTTAATAGCATTCCTAAAGGATTTGCCCCTCTGTCATTATCCCTTGAACCACCACCAAACCACAGGCTATAACTTAACATTTGTGCTAGGAAAGAAATTGCCCCGGCGACAGTAGCAGCAACAGCTTGAGTGAGGGTATCACGATTAATAATATGGGTGAGTTCGTGGGCAATTACACCTTCTAATTCATCCTCTGGTAAGATGTTTAAAATTCCTTCTGTAACTGCTACCGCAGCGTGTTCTGGATCTCTCCCTGTAGCGAAAGCATTAGCAGTTTGTCCAGGAACAATGTAAACTCCTGGCATGGGAATGTTAGCACGTTGAGAAAGTTTTTCTACCATGCGATATAGTCCTGGTGCTTGAGTTTCGCTCACAGGTTGGGCATGATAAACAGCTAGGGCAATTTTATCAGATTGATACCAAGAAAATAGGTTAGTAACTGCTGCTAAACCGATGCCTATGATTAAGCCGCCAGTACCACCAATTACCCAATAACTAATGGCAATTAATAAACCACTGAGTGCAGCTAATAAAGCAGCGGTTTTGAATTGGTTTCCCATATTTTTATCTCCTGTTTATGGGGTTTAGTTTTGTTTAATGTTTACGAAATATTGGTTCTATTTAGCTATGTTCCTATTGTATCGAGTTCAACTAGAAGATACAGTGATGAAAACCTCTAACTCTCAGTACGGTTTTCTCGCTACACCTTGAAAAATATGATTTAGTTTAGCTACCAACTTATATTGTTACTATTCTTTGAACACATCTAGAAATGGTTGGTAAGCAAAGACTCGATTACGCTTTTGTCCCGTAATTTCTTGGAGTAAACCTAAATCACACATTTCTTTTATTAGTGTATTTGCATTAGGATACGATAATTGAATTATTTCCTGCACATTTTCTACAGCGACAATTGGTTTGAAATAGAGGCTTTCTAGTAAAGTTATTGCATTACCTGAACGACGACCCATTTCATTTAACACTAACTGGCGATGTTCTTCTTTCATACTGACTATTTTGCGAGCAGTTGCAGATGCTTCTTGAGCAACTTCATAGACTCCACGTAAGAAAAATTTAAGCCAGTCTTCCCAGTTACCATTATCTCTCACCGCTTGAAGACGGTCATAGTATTCAGTACGATGTTTTTTGAAATAGTAAGATATATACAATAATGGTCGTTTCAGTATATTTTGTTCACATAGTAAAAAAGTGATGAGTAGACGACCAGTTCTCCCGTTACCATCAAGAAAAGGGTGAATTGTTTCAAACTGAGCATGAGCTAATCCAATTTTAATCAATGCAGGTATTGGTGTTGAATCGTGGAGAAATTTTTCTAAATTGTCTAGAGCTTGGTTCATTTCGTATGGAGGTGGAGGAACATAAGTAGCATTATTCAAGGAACAACCTCCAGCACCAATCCAATTTTGAGTACGGCGAAACTCTCCAGGATCACGCTCAGATCCCCTTACTCCATTCATTAACTTTTTGTGGATTTCCTTAATTAGCCTGAGAGATACAGGTAAATCAGTTAACCTTTCAAGACCATGATTAACAGATGCAATGTAGTTAACTACTTCGGCTATATCTTGAGGATTATCTGGTTCTATCGCTTTAGCTTCAAACTCCAAAATATCCATCAGTGAGGCTTGTGTACCTTCAATTTGACTAGAAAGAACGGCTTCCTTACGAATATACATGAATACGAATAAATCTGGATTAGGTAAGGCATCAGTAGAACCATCTAGGCGACCTAATGCTAAATCTGCTTGAGATAGGATTTGCCACATCTCTTGATCTATCTTGATTTCAGGTAGAGGGGGTAATGGATTAGGTATAAAAGCTTTATATTTTCCAGGTTGTTCTACATATCTACCTGCTCTGGCAAAATTGCTCATTATTATCGGTTTCGTTAATATAGTATGATTTATATAGCTATATTATCAAAAGATATCCTATTTCGTTAATATAGTCATGAAAATAAAAATATATGATATAATGAGTTCTCTTTAACGGCGATGGAACTCGCCAAAACCGCCTATGTAAAGGCTAATAGTTCCTACTTTTCCCACGGACTGCGGGAGAGTAGAGCTATATAAAATTCTCACTCTCCTGTAGTAAGTATTTCTCTACAAATTACACCTTCAGGGATTAAGAATGTTATTTAGCATAATTTTGATTTTATTTCTGGGTTTTTTTGCTGGACAAATCACCCGTCGTTTAGGCGCACCGCCTTTAATTGGCATGATTTTGGTGGGGATTTTATTGGGTTCTCAGGTAGGAAATGTTATCAGTTTAGATGTATTAAATGCTGCTGATGAATTAAGAACTGTGGCAGTGATGATTATTTTAATGAAAGCTGGGTTAGGTTTGGATCGGGAAAAACTGACTCAACAGGGAAGTGTGGCATTGCGGTTAGGGTTTTTACCTGCGGCTATGGAGGCGATCGCCATTGCTTTTGCTGCTATGGTAATTTTTAAATTAAACTTTCCCACTGGTTTACTTTTAGGTTGTGTGATTGGTGCTGAATCTCCCGCTGTAATTGTACCGGGAATGTTGAGATTAAAAAGTTTAGGTTGGGGTGTAACCAAAGGTATTCCTGATGCAATTTTAACTGGTAGTGCGTTATCTGATGTTCTGCTTTTATTAGTGTTTAGTTTATTAATTAATTTTTTAGGACAGGGGACTGTTGAAGAAGTTAATATCTTGGGTATTTTAACGTTAAATGCTTTGCAATTACTACCTTTCCAAATTATTTTACAAATATGTTTAGGGATTATTTTAGGTTATTTAGCTGCTAAATTATTAGTTTCTCTATTAAGTCAACAAAACTGGACTCAAAATACTACTCAAGATACAATTATTGCCGCAAGTTTAGCTTTGTTTTTAGTAATTACTGCTCATATTTTACCTTACTTTTCTGGTTATTTGGCGACAATGGCATTAGGATTTTTTTTGATAGAATTAGATGCTCCATTAGCGCGACATTTACGAGGTGGGTTTGATAGTTTATGGGTAGTAGGGGAGATTTTTCTGTTTGTTTTGTTGGGGGCAACTATTCAATTACAAGTATTAGGTAAAATCCTATTACCTGGAATTTTAATTTTAGCCATTGGGTTATTAATTGGGCGGATATTCGGCTGGTATTTATCAACTTTAGGTAGTAATTGGAATTGGCGGGAAAGACTGTTTTTATTACCAGGAAATTCCGCTAAAGCTACAGTACAAGCGGCTATTGGGGCTATTCCTTTAAGCCAGGGGATAGAAGGAGGAGAAATAATTTTAGCGATCGCCGCCCTTTCTATTTTGATTACCGCACCCATCGGTGCTTGGGCAACAATGGCTTTTGCACCTAAATTATTAACAAGGGGAGAAATTGATCCCACAAAGGTGACAGTTACTACTAAAACTGTATTATTAGCTGCGGTAGATACGTCTAATTTATCCACAGAAGTTTTAAAAAAAGCGGCAGACTTAGCACGTCGCAGTGACGGAGAAGTGATAGTTTTGCACGTGGTCAATAGTCGTCATGAGCAAGATTTTAAACAATTAGAGGTAGAAACTAAAAAAATACTGGCAGATATTAGACATAGGTTTGTAACAATGACTGGAACGATTCCAGAGGAGATTATTCGTATTGCCCAAGATGATCATGTCACGGCAATTATTATGGGAAAAAGAGGACATCAAACCTGGGAAAATGTATTAATAGGCTCGGTATCTCAAGCAGTTTTAGAAGCTAGTTCAATTCCTGTGATTCTATTAGATAATTCCCACAATTCATCCCTTTTATAAATCATTTTCTCTCTCATGATTTTTCCATCAAATTACTCTTTTAGCGGTATGTACTTGAATCAAAATACTAATTTTACCCCTGTTCTCTGCCTCGACGAGTGAATTTAATTTTGTCTGACTACTTATCTATCTAAGATTCTGCCAGAATGGCGAATATATACCCGTAAAATCCTCTAAATTATAAATAACAACGTTACAGTAAACTATCTTGAGGCTAAATATCCACAGCTAAATGATTGCTTTTTACACCAAAACAAATTAGTCGTAACTACTGGTGGTAATTTTTTCCAGGTATTTATAACAATCACAAATGAGAGTAGTGGCTGACTTTTCAATTGAGATTGTGATCAATGTCATACTATTATTGTATGTGTGATTTTTTGGACTTAAAATAGCTCAAAACTATAACACTAATAGTAGACTGGAAAATTGAAAAGTTACGGTGAAATTTTCAGGCTGATAGGATATTCATCTATTTAACTTCTGTTTAGTTAATCCTAATTTCTCCCAAGCAGGATTCTCTATACTCTAAAAATTGGCAATTTATGAACAGATCCCAGAAGCTGGTACATTATACAGCTTCTTTTTTGTTACTACCACAACTTGTAAATTAAATATTCAGCTATTAGTAACTTATAATTGATGCCTCGTGCTAAGGATAGATGTAAGTTTTTTTATTTCTGCTGTGATTGAATGTATGTTTATACCTCTGGATAGAAGGATGTTTGATTTTATCTGCAAAAAAAATGCTTTTTATACTTCAATTTAGCAATTGAATAGTATTTTAAATCAGCAACATCTAAATAGATTAAAAATTACAAACATTTGAGTTTATCAAACTAAAGTATTGGCGCAAAAAATATAAAGATGTTGTAAGATAAATATGAAGATTCAATAAACATATTCAGACCTTGTATAAACTTTTAGTCAAAATGTAGGAATATCTAGAGATGAATAGAGATTGCTAAAAATTAAGAGTGAATAACTCTAAATTTTTTGTTAGCTTTTGTACACATATATCAGATTTATGAAAATCTGCGGATGAGAAAACAATAATGTTAAGTTAGTGTTGAGAAATAAGGGGCTTTCTCAACTTAGAACAATAGTTTTTAGGCTGCAATGTCATTTGTGGAATAGGTTATACAACTTTTATGTAAGGCTGTAGATAATTATCAAATCCATTGATTGATCTGTCTTTATCTGTATTCATCTGCGGTCAATAATTCTGGATTTTGTAATCTATTAGCCTTGCCAAAGTTTGCATTGCTATAAATATTTTTAGGTGTTTGACCAGATAATTTAGTAATTAAAAACTGACATTATTAACAGGAATCAGGGATACATTTACCAAGATTTTAAGGTATTCGATAACTGGTAAGAATTATGTCATCATCTTCTCAAATTTATGAAATTTGTGATCTTTACGATGTGCAAGCAAGCAGATTTTTAACATCCTTTCAACGGAAAACATTGCTAAAAAAACTACAGACTAATTTACAAACAGAATATCGCCGCAGGATTGAAATTATCCTATTAGCAGATATGGGCAAATCTCAAGCTTCTATTTGTGAAATCATGGGTTGTTCTCAGGAAATGGCCAGATATTGGATGGGGATAGCTGAGGCGGGAATGGCTCATAAATGGAACGAAAGAAGAATAGGTAGACCTAAAATAGTTAATAGTGAATATATGGCAAGATTGAAGGAATTAGTAAGTAATAGTCCCCGTGAATATGGCTATGCTTTTAGTTCTTGGACTGCGCGATGGTTGAGTAAACATTTAGCTAAAGAATTAGGGATTGAAATTAGCGATCGCCATATTAATCGTTTACTTAAACAAATGGGACTTTCTACAAAACCCAAAACTTCTCCAATACAAAAAAATGAGCAAAATCAGGATAGTAGTATCAAAATTAGCGATTTAAAATCTACTTCTTTAAAGTCTAACTCCGAACCTAGTTTTAGTTGGTCATTTAATTTGAATCAGGGCAATCACTAATATTTGGATTTAAAGCAGATGAAGTCAAATTTTTCTCAGGAATATTTAGAGGCACAAATTTCCGATTTATTGGGTGAATCTCTATCCCAACAAGAACTCAAAAATTGTCTTCAAGCCTTAGAAATAATTGAGCCTCCCATCGCCAAGCAATTTTGGCAAGGGAAAACCGCAGCACCAGGAATTTATCTAGTTTTAGCCGGTAAAGTCAGATTATTAGATAGTAGAAATAACTTAATTTCTACTTTGACATCTGGCTCATCTTTTGGGGAATTGACCTTATTTCCTGAATATAATTTTCATGATTATGTTGCTAGGGCTTCTATAAATTTAAAAATTGGTTATCTTTCTCAAGAGGTAATTAATCAGGTTTTTGGTGTAAGAGATCGCCTATTACGTAAAGCAGAACTTTGGGATATATTGTTGTTATTGTGTCAAAATTCTGCTATACCTCGCCATGAATCAATAGAGTCAATGTTAACAGCATTATCTCTATTTACTAAACACAATCTAGATATTGGGGATTTAAATTCCCAAATCATGAAAAATGCTAAACTATTGTTAGTAGGTGAGGGAGAATTAGAAAATGAACAACAAGAAAAATTAACCCCAGGGGATATTTTTGTCAATCATCAAACAGTAAATTGGCAAGCTAAAAAACCAAGCAAAATCTACATATTATATAATGATCATGTGCAAACAGCACTACAAAATTGGCCACAACTATCTACATTGATTGATGTAGAAAATACGCCGATTAGTAAACCTCTCACACAGAAAATTAACCCTCCTAGTCAAAACATAATTGAATTTACACAACCGACAGTTCCGCCTCCACCAAAGCCGAAAAAACCTCAAAAATACTTCCCTAGTCCTACCGTTACCGCTGGAAATTGGTGGCGCAAAATTAGCAAGCGCTATCCATTTTTTGAACAACAAAGTGCTTCTGATTGTGGTGCTGCTTGCTTAGTAATGATCAGCCGTTACTGGGGTAAAAATTTTAGTATCAATCGCTTGCGGGATCTTGCAAATGTGAACCGTACAGGTGCGACTATGCGAAGTTTAACCGCTGCGGCTGAAAGTATTGGTTTTGTTACTCGTCCAGTAAAAGCTAGTTTAGATAAACTTGCACAACAAGCATTACCCGCGATCGCTCACTGGGAAGGTAAACATTACATTGTCGTCTATGAAATTACTAAAAAACGGGTAATTGTTGGCGATCCAGCTATTGGCCAACTTCAGCTAACTATTAAGGAATTTAAAACTGGTTGGACTGGTTATGCACTATTATTACAACCTACTAAATCACTCAAAGAAACCCCAGAAGCAAATACACCATTTTGGCAATTATTTGAATTAGTTAAACCCCATTATCGGGTTTTATTAGAGGTTTTTGCAGCTTCACTTCTAATTCAAATATTTGGATTAATCACACCTTTATTTACTCAACTTTTATTAGACAGGGTAATTGTTCAAGGTAGTACGATTACTTTAAATACTGTTGGCTTTGGTTTACTGATTTTTGGGTTATTTCGGGTAGCAATTAATGGACTCAGACAATATTTATTAGATCACACTGCTAACCGCATTAGTGTATCTTTGATGGTGGGTTTTATTAAACATACATTTCGTTTACCTTTATCGTTTTTTGAGTCTCGTTATGTTGGAGATATTATTTCCCGTGTCCAAGAAAATCAAAAAATTCAGAACTTTTTAACTGGTGAAGCCCTATCTATCATTTTAGATTTACTCACAGTGTTTGTCTACATGGGTTTAATGTTTTGGTATAGTCCACCTTTAGCTTTATTAGTATTAGCTATTGTCCCACCTTTTGTATTTTTAGCCCTGTTTGCTACACCATTTTTAAAACGAATTAGCCGCGAAGTATTTAGTGCCTTAGCCCAAGAAAATAGTTACTTGATTCAAAGCCTATCAGGAATTTCCTCAATTCGTTCCATGGCGATTGAACAAACAGTACGTTGGCATTGGGAAGAACTACTAAATAATTTGATCAAGAAAACATTTAAGGGTCAAATAATTAGTAACCAACTCCAGATCATTAGTTCAACAATTCAATCTTTAGCGACTACTGGATTACTATGGTTTGGGGCATGGTTAGTAATTCAAAATCAATTAACTATTGGGCAGTTAGTCGCATTTAATATGTTGTTAGGTAATGTAATCCAACCTTTTCAGCGGTTAATTGTATTGTGGAATCAATTACAGGAAGTGATTGTATCTACAGAGAGAATTAACGATGTTTTAGAAGCAGAAGTAGAAGAAGATTTAGTTGCCCAACCTCGACAAAGTTTACCCAGGCTACAAGGGAGAGTTTGCTTTGATAATGTGACATTTCGCTATCATCCAGAAAGCGATATTAATATCTTAGAAAATCTCAGTTTTGAAATTTTACCAGAACAAACAGTAGCAGTAGTTGGTAGAAGTGGTTCAGGAAAAACAACATTATCAAAATTAATTTTGGGTTTATATCCACCGACAGATGGTAGAGTATTAATTGACAATCAAGATGTAACTAGTATTTCCTTAAAATCCCTGCGATCGCAAATAGGAGTAGTTGATCAAGATACATTTTTATTTGGTGGTACGATTCGAGAAAATATTAGCATTGCCCATCCAGAAGCCAGCCTAGAAGAAATTATTGAAGCTGCACAAATGGCAGGAGCAGATGAATTTATTAAACGCATGGCTATGGGCTATGAAACTGAAATTGGTGAAGCTGGAGGGATGTTATCTGGGGGGCAACGTCAACGCCTAGCTATCGCCCGTGCATTATTAGGAAATCCACGCCTTTTAATATTAGATGAAGCTACCAGTCATTTAGATTCTGAATCAGAAAGAATTATTCAGAATAATCTCAAAAAAATCCTCCAAGGGCGCACAAGTGTAATTATTGCTCATCGTCTTTCTACCGTGCGAAATGCAGACTTAATTCTAGTTTTGGATCGGGGTGTTTTAGTTGAAAGTGGTACTCATGAAGAACTAATTGCCAAAAAAGGACATTATTACTATCTCAATCAACAACAGTTAACAGTTAGTAGTTAGTAGTTAGTAGTTAGTAGTTAGTAGTTAGTAGTTAGTAGGAATAATCACGACTCTGAAGTTTTTCGCTTTATTAATTCTCAATCCTAAATTAGTTATGCCACAATCAACTTATAATTCTTCCTCATCATTTTCCATATCCAATCAGATCAATGCTACCAGTCTTCAATCTGAAAAACAAATAATAAATCAAGAGAAAGATTGGTTTTATGGAACTGAAGAATTACTAGATGCCTTACCAAAAGCATGGACAAGATCAATACTTTATTTACTGATTAGTTTTACAACTATAGCTTTACCTTGGGCAATGCTTTCTAAAGTAGATGAAACCGGAAATGCCACAGGGAGAATAGAACCCAAAGGTGCAACTCAAAAATTAGATAGTAGAGTGACTGGAAGTGTAATTGCTGTTAATTTTCAAGAAGGATCAACCGTTAAAGCTGGACAGGTTTTAATGGAAATGGAATCTGATATTTTGCGAACAGAAATACAACAAGCACAAGCCCAATCAGAGGGTTTAGTTAGTCGTCAAGCACAATTAGAACTACTCAAAAATCAAGTGTTATTAGCGATTAATATTCAAGAACAGCAAAACCAATCCCAACAATTAGAAAAATTAGCTCAACTTAATCAAGCCAGAGAAAATTTAACTGCAAAACAAAGTGCCTATAATTTACAAAAATTAGAAAAAATGGCACAAGTTGAGCAAGCAAAACATAATATAAATACCAGTCAAACGGCCTATCGTCTAACCACAAGTAGATTAAATCGAGATTTGTTAGAAGTGCAACGCTATAGTTTACTATTAGAAGAAGGAGCAATTTCTCAAATTAAAGTTGTAGAATTAGAAAAGACAGCAGAAGATAGTGAACGTTTACAAGCAGAAGCCAAAGCCAATATCAAATTAGCTAATCTAAGACTACAAGAAGAATTGAACCGATATAAAGCAATGATGGTACAAGCTAAGTCAGATATAGAACAGGCAAAACTGCGTTTACAGGAACAAGAAAATAGCTATCAAAGTTTACTGCAAGCTGGAAAATTAACCTTACTCAAAAATCAGGAACAACTCAAAGATATACAGTCACAAATTACTGCGCTTAAATCGGAAACTGCTCAAACTAAGAGTAGAATTAAATCTTTAGAATTGCAGTTAAAACAGCGAGTGGTGCGATCGCCTATTGATGGCACGATCTTTGAATTGCCTATTAAAAAACCAGGTGCTGTAGTCCAACCTGGACAAATGATTGCTCAAATTGCTCCCAAAGGTTCTACCTTAATTTTAAAAGCACAAATGCCTAGTCAACAAAGTGGCTTTGTGAAAGTTGGAATGCCAGTAAAAATCAAGTTTGATGCTTATCCTTTCCAGGAATATGGAATTAGTAAAGGTTATATTACCTGGATTTCTCCTAATACCAAAATTGACGAAAATAGCCGCACTCAGATAGAAACTTATGAATTAGAAATTTCCTTAGCAGAACCTTATATTCAAGTCGGTAATAAACGAGTCTTTCTCACCCCAGGTCAAACAGCAAATGCAGAAGTTATTATTCGTCAACGTCGTGTAATTGACTTTATTTTAGATCCATTCAAAAAGCTGCAAAATAATGGGTTAAATCTTTAATTAGGTTTCGTGAAAATTAGATAATCATCACAGGAGTTAGATCATGTTAGAATTAATAAACGTTTCTGCTGAAGATATTCTTTATCATACTAAGATATCTTGCCAAATTCCTAATATTTTAGAAGCGATCGCCACCAGAAAAATTATTGCTGATCAAGCCAAAAAAGTAGGTATTGCTATCACCACAGAAGAACTACAAATAGCAGCAGATAACTTGAGATTAGCAAATCAATTACTTAAAGCAGAGGATACATGGACATGGTTAGAAAAACATCATCTTTCCTTAGATAACTTTGAAGAAATAGCCCATACCAACTTACTATCTACAAAATTAGCTAATCACCTATTTGCAGATAAAGTTGAACCATTTTTTTATGCTCATCAACTTGATTATGTAGCAGCAGCAACATATCAAGTCATCTTAGAAGATGAAGATTTAGCTTTAGAAATATTTTATGCTTTACAAGAAGGAGAAATTAGTTTTCACGAAGTTGCTCGTCAATACATCAAAAACCCAGAACAACGTCGTGCAGGAGGGTATCAAGGTATCCGTCAACGTCGAGATTTTAGAGCAGAAATTGCTGCGGCTATTTTTGCAGCTAATCCCCCCCAAATTCTCAAACCAATTATTACATCAAAAGGCGCTCATATCATTATGATTGAAGAAATTATTCAACCTGAATTGAATGAAGAAATCAACCTAAAAATTATGGCAGATTTATTTAGTGATTGGTTACAAACAGAAATTAAAAAACTAACAATCACTGCCAACCTAGAAACCTATCAAGATAAAAATGATTCATCTTCTGCACAGGTCTTGACGACCACTAATTAAACAACCAATACTTCATTTACTTCATTGATTAGACATATTTAAAAAAGATGCTAGAGACGTTCCATGGAACGTCTCTCATTTACAGCACTTCCCGATGTTATGAGGTACAAGAACCCCACCCCCAACCCCCTCCCCGCAAGCGATGAGGGGGCTAAGATGTATCTCATAATAGCGGGAAGTGATGTAATTCTCGGAGATGTCTATTTTGTTAGGTGATTCTGTTACTGAAACTAGCCTATATTTTTTATATCAAATATAAAAATTAGTGGGCATTGCCCACCATAAACTTTAGCTTAATAGATTCTAAAAACAGTATTTTTCGGCTTTGTATGATTGCAACTTTGATGATCTTCATGAACTAAAGAATTATCGTACATTAACTTTTCATAAGTTTCATAAGGTATATATTCTAGGGGGTCATACCCAGAAAACCGCAGAAATAAAACACAAGCCCAGGCATATTTACCAAGAATAATAGCTTTAATAATCTCTTGAAAATGGGAATTTTTAAAAACTCGATCAACTTGTTTATGTTTAGGAAAATTTTCTTGAATCATACCATCACCTCAAAAATAATTAATTGATTAACCCTACCAACACTCAAACTCGAAATCAATTAGCATAAAAGAGTGTAAACATCCTGCGAGCGATAATTAAGATAGGGATGTTGGATGTGAACTTTATGTGCTGAAAATTCTTTAAAAATAGCTGCCATACGACTCTCTGGACTATTATCACCTTCCTGCCAAGCAGAAATTAAACCATTAGCAATAATTTGACAGCGATGAGTACCAAAACTTTCTTGATCTGCAAATGTTTGATCTGGTTCTTCAGCACAAGCTAAACCTGGCGCTAATAACTTCGTAAATAAAGGTACTTGTTCCTGAAAATAGGCTTTATTTTCCTCATATATTCTTTGTAAAACTGGATAAAGTACCTCATATTCGCCCTTATTAAAGTAAAGTACCGCTGAGTCATAACGTCTATAGTCAGATGGATTGTATAGAGCTTTAAAGGAAAAGGAAAAATCTATATTATTGAGTTGTTCTGTGAGACTTTCCATCACCGTTGCTGCTCCCTCTGGTGTTAAATTGAAATAAATACGTGCAGTTTGATGACCATTTTGAGAACCAACATTAGCTACAGCCATATAAAAGCCATTTTGCACTAAATTCTTGGGCATTTTTATGGATACAAACTTACCAACATTAATTCCGTTTTTCGTTGGTAAAATATGCAATTCTGGATCAACATGGAGTGTTAATCCATTTCTATGAACTACTACACTGCCATTTGTTTCTTCCCTGACTACTTGCCAATTATGACTCCAGTAACCTTGACTTTTGTTCCTGGTGTGCAGATTTTCATAAAATTCTAAATCTATGCCGAATAAGCTATTATTTTCCAAATTCTTGGGTAATTCAGCATTTTTTTTCTCTTGATCAGAGTTGAGATCGGGACTCAAAGTACCGTTATAATAGGCACTGTATATAAAATTACGCAGTTGTATACCTAAATGCCGATTTTGAATTTCTAGAGGTAACTGGGAAAAGCGATAGACAATTGACTCCGGTAATTCCATAGTGGGATAACTGGGATGTTTAATAGAGTAAAGAGATTTAATTTCAATCTGATTGACAATATCAGTTAATGATGTCTGCAATCGCTGAGGTAGTTCTGAAAGTTGAGACTGGAGAGAATCTAATACTTGCATGGGTTTAAAATGTAGAGATGGAAAAAATTAGGAAATCAAAGAGTCAGGAGTTAAATAATTCAGGATTTAAGCAATAGATACTGATAACTTTGTGGGTAATAAATCTTCAGTTTCCATGCCAAAAATTGTGGTGACTGACGCTTGAGGACGACATAACAAACTCTTAGAAACTTGGAGAATACAAATACCTGGATTACCAAAGCTTCTTTCGTGTTGTAATTTGGCTTGAATAGACCTAATTAACGAAAAACCAGCGAACTGTATCACCCTGTTCAAGAAATCAGGACGCTGTTCTAAAATTTCGGGAAAGTTAGCAAAATAAGCTGTTACCAATGCTGATAAAGAAGGTTGTAAAAGTGCTAGGGGAATTGCAGCTAAACGCAAAGAATTTTCTATGGGGATAGTTTTACTTGTTACCATGCTGTAGAGCCAAATTTGTAAATAACTAGCAATCATTGCACCTAAATCACTAGCGGGATCTCCCCAACCTGCATCTTCCCAATCTATTAAACGAATTATATTGTGATTGACGTTAGCGTCTGTTTGATTAATTTGTGATTCCCAACCTTTAGACAGAAGAATGTTATTTAACTTTAAGTCATTGTGGGTTAAACAACATAAATTAATAGCTTGACTTAGCTCTGCGATCGCCTTTCCCAAATTATCATATTTTTGATAGAGAGAAAAGAATTTTAACCCTTCTGCTGTCACAGAACCAAATACTTCTGGTGTAATTCTCTCTAACCCTCTAGTCAAATCATAATTTATTTGACTTTTGATTGTCTCTGAGGTTTGAAAAAATTTCTGATAATCTGAGTTATTTAAGGTTAAATGATGAATCGTTGCTAAGGTTTCTCCAATTGAGTGCGCTATTTCTACGGGGAATATATTCTCTTTAGCATGAAATTCTGATAAGTCACGATAGTCATTAAGATAATTAAAAACAATGATGGAATTTTCCTCATCAAAATGAATTACTTCCGATAAAGATGAGCGTATATGACTTATTTCTGGAAAGGTTTGGTAAAAATTATGTATTTGCCATTCCTCTAAAAACTCACCGCGAATTTTACCTTCTTTAGTCAAACGTTCTTGTTTAACTAATAATTGCCGACCATCTGGTAAGTTAATGAGTAAATTAAAGTTTTTAGCTGGTTTTGGCTCAATTTTGCTCAATGACTCATCTTCTTGATTACATATTCCTTTGGAGATGAGATAATTAAAAACGTTTTGAGAACTTAATACAAATACCATAGTTTTCAATCAATCAGTATTCAAAATTGCAGGTATGAGAACTGAGAACATTAATAACTCTCATCAAAGTAAGTCACTAATCTGGAAATGGAATCAATAGCATAAGCTATTAAAATAAATTCCATAGATTTAATTGCAAATTTTACTAATTCAGAAAAATTATTACTTGCTCCTCCTAAGATAGACACAGCAGTTGTATCATTGACATCAATAAGAAAGTTATTTTCTTCCCAAGAAGATAAATCCATTATTTTGATGTTTGCCATTTATTTCTAGCCCTTTTAAAATCAATCAATCTGTTTAGCTCCCCCGATAAATTACTATCAAGAGAGCTATCTAACTTAGACTAAACTTACTAAGTTAGTATTAGTAATTATCATGTTTACTGAAAGACTTCGCTAAGGATACAACAGAATCAATCGCAAAGCCTAGTAACGCAAATTCATAGCTCTTAACACTGTAGTCAAGCAAGTCTGGGAAATAAGAACCAGAACCACCTTGTACTAAGATTCCCTCGCTATCATTCATTTCATTCAAGAAGCTTTCAGAATCTTGAAATAGTTCAGAACCAGCAATATTCAATTCAGTAATGTTAATATTAGCCATGATTTTTGCCTCAAATAATTTACTTGTTTTCAGTAGTTAAATTCAGATTGATTTTGATGTAGAGAAGTTATGAATAAAATCTCTACATCATTTATTTACTTCAACCTCACACAGAATTATGATTCAGTAGAGGTATCAGTGGTAAACTACCAAGCTATTAGTAACGGACACCCTTGCTAAAAGATTTAGCAAGAGATACAGCAGAATCAATAGCAAAGCCTAGTAATGCAAATTCCTTAGTCTTAATGCTGTAGTCAAGCAAGTCTGGTAAATAAGAACCAGAACCACCTTGTACTAAAATTCCGTCGTTATCATTCATTTCATTCAAGAAACTTTCAGTATCTTGAAATAATTCAGAACCAGCAATATTTAATTCAGCAAGTTGAATATTAGCCATGATTTTCTCCAAAAAAATTGACTTGTTTTCAGTGATGAGATTGAGAATGGTTGTGATGTAGAGAAGTTATAAATAAAATCTCTACATCATTTATTTAGTTCAACCTCATACAGAATTGTGATCAGTAGAGGTATGATTGATAAACTATCAAGCTATTACCAGTTGTTACCGTGCTTGCTGAAGGATTTAGCAAGAGATACAGCAGAATCAATAGCAAAACCTAGTAATGCAAATTCCTTACTCTTGATGCTGTAGTCAAGCAAGTCTGGTAAATAAGAACCAGAACCACCTTGTACTAAGATTCCCTCGCTATCATTCATTTCATTCAAGAAACTTTCAGAATCTTGGAACAGTTCAGAACCAGCAACATTCAATTCAGCAAGTTTAATATTAGCCATGATTTTTCTCCAAAAGCTTGACTTGTTTACAGTGATTAGAGTCAAACAGTTAATTTGTTGTCTCCTTCGCTGTTACATCTATTTTTATTTAATTAATTTCTAGATTTCAAGGGTTTGCATCATCTTTAAAAGACATAATTTAATGATTTTAGTCTTATTTTTTGTTCGTTTATAGACATTTTTTTTAGATATGAATATTTATTTAATAAAAAAAAGTGTATTCTGAATAAATCTCAAAATACACCTGAGAATGATGAGTTTTAACTTAAATCCTAAAAATCAAAGTTTAGACCTAACTGATTATAGTTTTTTTCCAATTCGGCTTCCCATGAATTAATCCGAGCGTCAATTTCTGGGAGTCCAGTTGTTGCGGGTTGTCTATTAAGTGTTCTATTTTGACCGGATCTTCTCCATGATCCGCGGGTGACACCACCTTGGATCTTTTCCATCTCTTGAGGACTGATATCGGCTATAAAATCAGCTTTATGCTGATAGTCTAGATCCTTAATTTTTGTACTTACCATTTTGTTACCTCTTTAAATACCTTGATGGTGATAATTACTTGATGATGCTTTAAATGCTTAAACTCCCTCACTTATATTTTGAAGTTGTGAATGCCAAAGTCAATATTTTTGAGGTGATTTTTCAGACAGAATTTCCATAGTTTTGTCTGTGAAACTGAAAATTGCTGATAAATTAATGTAGGAGGTTAGCATTGCTAAACCTCTAAAAAAAAATTAATCCCCAAATTCCTGATTTATGCAAGAATTTGAGGATTTAAGTGATAAATATTGGCTTTTAATTTTGGGCTTGGGTTTGAGAATCGGGTATGGTTACATCTATGGGTGTCACCTGTGATGCTAATTGGGTTAATGGTGGTTGAATCGCGGTTTGATTTCCTACGACTAAGGTGACTAAATTTTCTGGTTTAAGGTATTTTTTGGCTACATTTTGTACGTCTGCGGTGGTAGTTGCGGTGACGGCTTTTTGATAACGAAACAGAAAATCAGCGGGATAACCATAATATTCATAGCGCATCAACCGTGATAAGGTTTGACTGGGATCTTGAAAATTAAATACAAAGGAATTGAGGGTAGATTCTTTGGCGTAATTTAATTCTTTTGTGGTAATTGGTTGATTTTGGATCCGTTTAATTTCTGCTTCTAAGGCTTGAACAAATTGAACTGTAGCATCAGAACGGGTTTGTCCACCTGCTATAAACATTCCTGGATAATCAAAACGGGGACTCCAAACACCATAAACAGAGTAAGCTAAACCTTGACGCGATCGCACTTCGTTAAATAATCTGCCACCAAATCCATTTAATACCCCATTCATGACACTTAATGCTGGATAATCAGGGTTTTTGAAGTCTCCCCCTAAATGTCCAATCAAAATGTTACTTTGCGTTAGTTGGGGTTGATCTACAAAAAATACTCCGCCTAACTTAGCTGATGATACTTCAGGTACTTGAATTTTAGAAATGTTAGGATTAGGTTTCCAATTTCCTAATTTTTTCTCAATCAGCGATCGCATAATCTTAGGATTAAAATCACCAACTATCCCTAAAATCATGTTATTGGGATAATAATATTGCTGATAAAAATTAACCACATCTTCCCGGCTAATTTTATCCAAAGTTGCATATTCCACTGTCCGCGCATAAGGACTATCTTGACCGTAGATTAATTTTTTAAACTCCCGACTCGCAATTTCGCTAGGATTATCGTTACGGCGAGCAATTCCACCTCTAGCTTGAGTTTTAATTAAATCTAACTTCTCTTGGGTAAATGCTGGTTCTTGCAAGACTTCTGCAAATAACCCAAATACTGTTTCTAAGTCTTCAGTTAAACTGTCAAAACTGGCACTACCAGCAGTTTCATTAATATCTGTTTCTACTGATGCTGCTCTTTGTTCTAATATCTCATTCAGTTTATCTGCGGAATGATTAACAGTTCCACCAGTTCGCATTAATGAACCTGCAACTTCCGCTAACCCAATTTTATCACCCGCTTCTAAACGGCTACCAGTTTTAATCAGTGCGGTTCCACTTACCAAAGGTAACTCATGATCTTCCATCAAATACACAACTAAACCATTATCCAGCACCAATCTTTCATACTGAGGTAATTTAATTTCTGGTAAAGGTGCAAACTGTAAATCTGTGTAATGTTTTGCTGCTGCTGTTGCTACCCAAGAAAAATTAAATGTCAACAAAAACGCAATCACTAAAGCGGAAACAAACCGCCAACCCTGCAAAAACTTTAGTGAGAATTTCAATTTTTTACCCTTTATCATGTTGATTTTTCTATCCTCTATTTTGACTGAGTTTCTCTCAATAATGATGTGGAGTGATGGGTAAAAATATTTACCCGCTTACGTCTTCAAGTATTTACTTTTGTAAGGGTTTAGCACTGCTAAACTGTCACCTGTCACCTATTTTCCCTTTGACAATAATTTACCAACAGTGCGATTTTCTGGAGTAAAAGTTGTTTGTGCTACCCGTTGAATATCTGCTGGTGTCACTGCTGCAATATCATCCAATTGTTTAAATAAATTGCGCCAAGAACCGGTTTTTACTTCATATTCTAATAATTGCTGTGCCATGCCCATATTAGAATCAAGACTACGTAATAAACCCGCCCTAGCTTGATTTTTCACCCGTTCTAATTCTTTTGGAGATACAGGTTCAGTTTTCAATTTATCAATTTCCGTTCTGAGAGCGATCGCTAATTCATCCACTGTATGACCAGGTGCAGTGAGAGCATAAAATAACATTAAATTGGGGTATTTATCGCCGGGATAACCATTAATACCTTGAGCAGCAAGAGCTATTCTTTTTTCTTCGATTAAAGACTTATACAGTCTAGAAGTTCTCCCACTACTTAATAAACTGGCAATGATATCATAAGCGGCATTATTAGGATCAGTAATCGCCGGACGATGATAACCTTCAAAATACCAAGGTTGGGTAGGTAATTCTAAAGTTAATTCTCTGGTTTTTGTTTGTTGAGGTTCTGAAGTAATTTTCGCTTGGCCTTTAGTTTTTGCTTGATATCTGCCAAAATAAACTTGAGCTAATTTTTTAACTTCATCAGGATCAACATCACCAACAATCGCAATGGTTAAATTACTAGGAACATAATAATTTTCAAAAAACGTTCTCACATTTTCTGGGGTTAAATTACGGATGTCTTCGTCATAACCAATTGTTGGTCTTCTGTAGGGATGAACTTTAAAAGCCGTATCCATAAATTTCTCTACCATCAAACCCACGGGAGAATTTTCTACCCGCATTCTGCGTTCTTCCAAAATTACATCTTTTTCTTTATAAAACTCCCGAAATACAGGATCTAAAAATCTCTCTGATTCCAATGACATCCACAGTTCTAATTTATTAGCAGGAAAACTATAAAAATAGCGGGTAGCTTCACTGGAAGTAGTAGCATTTAAACCAACTCCTCCCGCTTGTTCTACAATTTGCCCAATTTCGTTTTGTTTAACCAGTTTGACTGCTTTAGCTTCTACTAATTTAAACTTAGTTTCTAATTCGTCTACTGCTGATTTTTGGTTTTTGGCTTTTGCACTTCTAATTTTTTTGTCTAATTCTTCCAACTTTTCTAACAGCGGTTTTTCGGCTTGGTAGTCAGTTGTACCGATGCGTTTTGTACCTTTAAAAGCCAAATGTTCTAAAAAGTGGGCAACTCCAGTTTGTCCATCTGGTTCATCAATACCACCCACATCAGCATAGGTGAGAAAAGAAACTACAGGGGCTTGATGTCGTTCTAAAACAATGAATTTTAAACCATTATCCAGGCGAAATTCTGTTAATTCCTTAATTACCCGATCTAAGTATGGTTGAATAGAAGTCTGACTAGGTTGTAATGCTATAGCTAGTTGCGGCGTGACACTCCAACAAAATATTATCAATACTAAGGTTAGCGCAAATAGACGGCTAATAGTTTTAGTTCTCTCCTTGAACCAATCTAAAATCCTCAATCTAAATTCTAAAGTCGAATGTTTCATAGCAAAAATTCAAGTAAATTTACACTTCTTGAGAATTAGGTTAACAAATAAACACAGCGTTAATCTTGTATTAAGGTTTCTGTGTTTTTTGGATTTGACGTTAGACAATATTGCTACAATTTCTGTGCCGGCAATACAGCAATAACTACTATTATGCAAGCTTTTAATTCTTCCCCACCAGTAGAGATACAAACCCGCGATCGCATTATCAACGCTGCCAGACGTTTATTTGCTGCTAAAGGATTTGATGGGACGACAACCCGCGATCTAGCACAAGCGGCTGGAGTGGCTGAGGGTACTCTATTTCGTCATTTTGCCAATAAAAAGGCGATTTTGGTGGAGGTGGCTACTAATGGCTGGGTGGAAATTCTCACCGACTTGCTGACAGAATTAAGCGAAATGGGTAGTTATAAAGCTGTAGCCCAGGTAATGCGGCGTAGAATGTGGAATATGCAAAAAAACATGGATATGATGCGGGTTTGTTTCATGGAAGTGCAGTTTCACCCAGATTTGCGCGATCGCATTCAAACAGAAGTTATTGATAAAATGACCGATGTGGCAGAAGCATTCTTTCAAACGGCTATGGATAAAGGAGTATATCGCCGGATGGATGCCAAATTAGTCGCTAAGGTATTCTTAGGAATGTTCGCAGTTGCTGGTTTTTCTGATCATACCCTCATTGAACCTAACGCCTCTCCCCAAGAAATGCAACAGATGGCCGAAGGTTTAGCAGATATCTTTTTAAATGGGGTATTGGTGAAGGAATAGTTTAAAAAAACAAAGTTAAACGCAAATAGACGCGAATGTGTAACTTAATTTTTATTCACATCCTGAAAGTTTTAATTTGGGTTAAGACTTGACAAGCCGATTTTTTTGTTGTACACTTATGTTACGAGTGAAAATCTGTGGGCGCATATATAGTAAAATTTTCAACTTTCAACATTGTCATTTTCAACCACATCTAAAAAATCCCAACCACCAATTTATCAATTAAATTCTTTAATCCTGGTTATCCTGATATGGCTACGCTATCAGACAAAAAAATCCTATTCATTCCAACTGCAAACAAACAACCGCAGATACACTTTCAAAGTGCGATAGAATTTAAGGAGGCATTGCAAAGAGCGAAACTTAAATCTTAAAAATTCCTACTACCAATCACCTTTGCTTGTTGACTCCATTGTTGTACCAACTCTACCGGAGGACATAAATCACGACGTTGTAAAGTTGCCACCTGTAACCGCATAATTTGCTGATGTAATCTGTGAGTAGGAATTTCCGCCAACTGTGCCACCGAAATCACCCCAGCATGAAGTAATAAACCACAATATTCAATCCCCACACTAGGCAGACTTGCTAATTCAGCTAAAGCCACCCATTTATGGATATATTGAATATGCACTTGTAATTTATTACTTAATGCAAGTTTAGCTTCTAGGGTTTTACTTTGTTTCACTAATTCTAATGTGGTATTAATGCCAGAATTTTGGAGTTTTGAAAGTTCTTCCTGATTCAATCCTGGTAATTCTTCAATTTGCCACTCACAAGCTTTCAAAACACTTTTACTACTTTTAGAAGTAATCTTTTTAGTCACCATTTATTCCTTTAAATATAAATGAGTTAATTTTCTTAACCTATTACCCATGACCCATGACCTACTGTAACTCACCACGCATTACAGTTATAGCTTGTCCTGCTAAAAACACCCGATCTTTTCCAGGATAATAAACTTTTACCACACCCCCCCGACTAGAAGCTTGATAAGCTAAAAACTCATTTTTATTTAATTTTTCCTGCCAAAAAGGTGCTAAACAACAATGTGCTGCACCAGTTACGGGATCTTCATTAATTCCCAACCCAGGAGCAAAAAACCGCGAAACAAAATCATATTCTCCATCACCAATGCTGGTAACAATTATATTAGCAACATCTAATTTTTGCATCTCTTGAAAATTTGGCTGCATTTCTCGCACTATTTCCGCAGATTCAACTTCTACTAAATAACCAAGGGAGTTAAGAGAAACTGATTTATAACTAACACCCAAAATTGTATTTAATTCCACTGGTGCTTCTACAGTTTGGGAATAATTAACAGGGAAATCTAATTCAATCCAATTACTTTTTTTCTTGGCAACTAATACTCCACTTTTAGTATGAAAATATGCAATTTCATCAGGTAATAAATGCCCCTCTGACCATAATACATGAGCGCTGGCTAAAGTTGCATGACCACAAAGGGGAACTTCTACTGTTGGTGTAAACCAGCGTAAATTAAAACCATT
Organism: Okeanomitos corallinicola TIOX110; assembly: GCF_038050375.1. NCBI lineage: Bacteria > Bacillati > Cyanobacteriota > Cyanophyceae > Nostocales > Aphanizomenonaceae > Okeanomitos > Okeanomitos corallinicola. The sequence goes on from NZ_CP150886.1 coordinate 3,799,577, forward strand.
ATCTTCTGTAACTAAAAAAGCAGTTTCTGATAAATTCATTTCAGCCGCTACTTGCTGCATCCAGTAGTCCTCTTGGGGATGTTTTAACACACAAACAGCAGCCGGGTTGCCGTGAAATGGTTTATTAGCAAAAGCGTCAACTTGAGTGATAATCTGTTTCATAATGGTGGCTATTGTCAGGTTTTCTTGCGTCAAACCAACTTACAAACTACTACTTTTTAATACCTTGAATAAATGCGGTTCTTGCATCAATAATAGAAGTCATTAAAACACAACTCGCTAATAAGTCTATATCTAAATCTAGCAATAATTCGCTTTGATTAATTTGCTCATAGTTATCATTTTTGAGATGATATAAAGACAATTGATTATTTTCCCAAAACCAAACTTCAGTAATATTAAACCGTTTGTATTTTTCTAGTTTATCAATACTTCCACTGGTAATATTAATTTCAATTGCTAAATCTGGATTTTCTTTCTTTTCACCTATATAATAAGATTCGTCAGGTTCAAAGGAAGCATTCTTTTCTTTTGCGCGACGAGTAGCACTCCCTACTGGAATCAGATTTATACCTATTTCACAGGAATATAATTCTAGTAAAAAACCAAGAATGGTTTTAATCATTTCATGTTGTTCACCAAGCGTCATAAATTCAATGCACCCATCAAGATAAATTATTCGCAAATCTGCTGCATCTGCGGTTAAGGTTTCTATGATTTCAAATTCCTTCCAGGTGTAATAACCAGGTAGAAGAAATCGCTGTTCGGAAATTGTGGTAGTTTTGTCTAGGATTTGGATAGTCATAGTAATTTTATGGTTATGAATTTATTGTGATTATAACTCATAGTCAGGTGATAATTCTCAGGTGAGGTGTATCTATCATGGTTCTATTGTCTTCTCTTATTTATATAGGATTAATATTTGAATTTTGAAAAAATTAGGTATTGTAGGGTGTGTTAGAACGAAGTTCATAACGCACCAAACCCTTGATAATGGTGCGTTACGCTATCGCTATCGCACCCTACGTATCTTTTCTATTATCTTCTCTTATTTATATGATAGTTGGTGATAGTTAGGTGAGATAATGTGAACAGATACAGAGTTTTTGGGTTGTAATTTAGTGTTATTAATTACTGTTTAAACTAAGATATCTCCGCAAAATGCTTTGTGTCTGTTCTAGTAATTCTGCTTCTAATTCTCCTAATTGTTGAGTTAAACGAACTTTGTCAAATGTCATGGGTTCAACGCATATCAAAAGACTATCTACAGAAAGTCCATTTTTCGCTGATGTAGGTACTTCAACTACCGCAGGTGAAATGCGGGGGTTATTAGGTTTTGCGGAAGTAAAAGGTAAAACTGTGACTTTGCTGCGTTGGTTGTTAAACAAAGTCCCAGAAATTATCAGTGCTGGACGAGTTTTTTGAATTTCTGTACCTACGGATGGGTCAAATGTTACTATCCAGATGCTTCCCATTCGGTAATCGCTATGTTTTGCCATTCACTTTCCCAACCTAATTCTAATTCATCAACCAAAGCGCAAGCTGCGGCTAGTGCTTCATCTTGTTGTTTTTCTTGCCATTGTTTCAAGAGATTTTCAATCAATGCACTACGGTTTTCAACTTTTTGGTCAATGTAATTTAGTAGTTCATCTGGCAATGAAATTGAGATTTTAGCCATATCCTACCCACAGTCATACTATCAGTAGTATAGCCTAATTTGATATTTTTAGTCTAGTAGTTTGTAAATCTAGAATTTGATTTTGTTCAGGTGATAATTTTCAGGTGAGGTGAATGTTTGCAGGTGTATCTGTGATGGTTCTATTGTTTTCTCTTATTTACAAGATAGCTGGTGATGGTTGGGTGAGATGATGTGAATAGATACAGGGTTTTTATAGACTGATCCACCATCATTTGATATAATGTAGAATAATGATCGCATCATGATAAAAGCAATGTCACAGGCAGGATTAAATCTATTTATTCCGATGGAGTTATTAATTAACTCCTTGAATGCGCTAAGTTTATCAGAAAAACGGCAAATTTCGCAGCTTCTTAATGAAGCTATTGCTGATGCTGAAGAGGAAAATTGGCGCGAAGATGAAGAGACTGAAAAGGAAATTCAATTAGTACGCGATGAATATGCAAATGGTAATTACAGTGAATTTAGTAATATCAAAGAACAGTTGAAACAAGGGGCTATTACAAGAGCGAAACGTGATTTAGGATTAGTTGAAGAGTGGTTTAATTTGGAAGAGGAAGCGTGTTAAGTAAAGGAAAAATTATCTATCCCCAACGTAGTGAAATCTACTTGGTTAATTTTGATCCAACTATTGGTTCAGAAATACAAAAAACACGACCAGCTTTAATTTTACAAAATGACGTTTCTAATCAATATAGTCCTATAACTATTGTAGCTGCTCTTACTTCTCAGTTTACAGAACCTTTGTATCCTACTGAGGTGCTAATTAAAGTACCAGAAGGAGGTTTACAGGTTAATTCTGTTGCGCTTCTTAATCAAATTCGTTCTATTGATAAACAAAGATTAATTAAACGGTTGGGTGTTCTGGAATCAGTCACAATGGAACAAGTAGATAAAGCAATTCAGATTAGTCTAGGTTTAGTGAATTTAAAATAGGTGAATATTTCCAGGTGTATCTGTGATGGTTCTATTGTCTTCTCTTATTTACATGATAGTTGGTGATGGTTGGGTGAGATGATGGGAACAGATACAGGGTTTTCAAGGTGCAATCCAGTTTTCTAATTTTAGCTCGGAAATTCGGCTATAATGACGAGTGTTGTTAGTTACTAAAATATAGTTTCTAGTTATTGCAACACTAGCAATTAATAAATCAAAATCTGCTACTGGTTGTCCTGTTTTTCTAAGTTCTGCTTTTAATTCTCCAAATTTTTTGACGGCATTATTATCTAAGTGTATAACTTCAATATCTTGAATGAATTTTTCTGCACGAGTTAAATTTTCCGTTACTTTTTGAGAATTATAAGCACCAAAATACAATTCAGCAACGGTGATATTGCAAATGGAAATTTGCTCCCATCCTATTTGTTGAATTTTATCTCTGACGGAATTAATGTTTTTAATCCAGTAAATGCAGATGTCAGTATCTAATAAATAAGTCATAAGCTAATATCGTAGTTAGAAATAGTCCGGCTATCATAAATCTCTTTGACTATTTCTGCTGCTGTGCGTTCATCTTCCCAAGCACCATGTTTTTCTATAAATGTGTCTAGTGGATGTGGTTTTTGTTTTTGGGTAGATGAGAAATTTATCTCATTTTCTATGTGTTGATTTTCTAGTTTTGGATAACGTTTTTTGAGTAATTGAATAAAATCAAGTAGTAAGATTTGGGCTTCTTCTGGTAAGTTGTCAATATCTTTAGATATTTCTGCAATTTTTATTACCATCATTAACTCCTCAATTGAGTAAATTTTTTCGGTATGATTCTATTATAAACTACGCGATGATGGTAGAGTAGGAAATTTGATTTAGTTCGGTTGATAATTATCAGGTGAGGTGAATGTTTCCAGGTGTATCTGTGATGGTTCTATTATCTTCTCTTATTTACATGATAGTTGGTGATATTTGGGTGAGATGATGTGAACAGATACAGGGTTTTTGTGTTGTAATTTAGTGTTATTAATGGTGGGTGTTGTTGGGTTTCCTTGCGTCAACCCAACCTACTAACTAAGGTGATGATGAAGTTACTAAGTTGGCTGTTTCTCGGTCTAAAACGGTGAGAGCTTCTTGAATTAATTCAACTTCATGAGTTTCAAAAAGTGATTCACCACATTGATCACAAACCCATGCTGGAATTGCATCCCAAGAAATATGATAGCCTTTTCTATCAATGGTAAATGGGGCTGTTCCTCGGTGCATTTGTCCTTTACAATATAAGCATTCCATTTTAAAGTCTCCTTGTGAAATCAGATGACCATTGTGTTGAATCAGGAATGTAAGCGGTGATAATTGCTAAATATTCGTCTTTGGGTGAACAAACTACGTGAATTGCTCGGTTATTTTGTCCAAATCCCAATATCAAACAACTATGACCTCTTGTATCTTCAGGATAGTCTTCTATGACTTCTCCTGTCATCACAATAGACTTTTTGATCTTTTGCAGTAAGTTGTAGAGATTATCCATATTTAACTCACTAAATTTCTAGGTTAAAAGTAAGTTTCTGTGATTTGAAACTCTAATCCTGCATCTAAAATAGGTGAATAGAGATTCTGTATCCAGTTTAATCGGGTAATGCCTTTATGATGAATATTGTCAAAAACAATTTCTATGTCATTCTTACTTTTCAAAGCATTTTCAATAACTCTTCTGGCAACATTGCCGGTATTAAAGACTCTACAAAATCAGATCTATTTCGTGTTACGATTATTTCTAAACCTGCGGCCATTGCTGCTGCACTTGTCACCGCATCTTCAAAATCTTTAATTGGACTTTGCAAAGCTTGATGAATTACTTCATCTGTAACGCTGGCAATTTGAATATGTTGCAATAAATTTTCTATTAATTTACGTGCTGCTTCGCTACCAATTTGGCGGCGTAAAATATAAAATATATTGGTAACAGCGTGTCCTGAAACAAAGCCTTGCACCTGTCTTTTCATTACTGTATTTAGTGCTTGTGCTGAGGCAATAACAAATGGTTGACGCTGTGCTAAAATATCCAGCAAAACATCGCTGTCAAATAATACTCGTTTCAACTATATTTCTCCTCTAGGTAATTAACATAACTTTCCTCTGGATTTTCTGATTCTAAGCTAATTACACCTATTAGGCTTTGTGTCCAGGGGTCAAGTTCAGATAAGGTTTCTAGGGTGGGTTGAGGAGAAATAGAGGATAGGGTTTCTTGTTGAATTGATGCTAGTACGGTTTGCACAAGATTCCAGCGTTCTTTGATTGGTAATTTTAATACCTGTTCTTGCAATTGTTGTAATTCAATCATTACTTTGCTGTTAATTCTATCATTCACTATGTTAACAGATAGTTGATTTAGTTCGGGTGATAATTCTGGTGGTGAGGTGAATGTTTGCAGGTGTATCTGTGATGGTTCTATTGTCTTCTCTTATTTACATGATAGTTGGTGATGGTTGGGTGAGATAATGTAAACAGATACAGAGTTTTTAGGTTTTAATAAGTGCGTTTAATTAACCCTAACAAATAATTTAAAATCAAGTAAATGATTTAGTTATAAATCTCTCTCCGATGTCCAATTCTATCAATAAAAATAATTCTTTTCTCTGCGTCAAATTCATAAATTACTCGATAATCTCCAACTCTCAGTTTAAAGAAACCTGATAAGTCAGCAGTCAGGGGTTGCGGTGTAATTTGGTCGAAATTTTCAGCTAACCAATTAATTTTATTAAATATTCTTTGACAAACCGATTTTGTCAATTTTTCTAGGTCTGCTAGTGCTTCTGGTTCATACTCAACTAGGTAATTCATCTGTTTTCTAAACCTAGTCTTTGCATAACTTCTGCTGTGGAAATACCTCTAACACCTGTTTCTCTACGTTTCTTAATGGTTAATAGTTCTTGTTTGAAATTCTCTTTGATGCTTTGATTTGTATCTGGATCTATTAGCATTTCTTCTATGGTTTCTCTAACTGTTTCTCGAATCAGGTCTTTTAGTTGATCAATGGTAAGATTATTAACTTGCATACTGGTGATCTTGTGAAAAGGCTTGTTTACTAATTTTAGCCTATCGGTAGGAGGTTTGATTTAGTTCGGGTGATAATTCCCAGGTGAGGTGAATGTTTGCAGGTGTATCTGTGATGGTTCTATTGTCTTCTCTTATTTATATGATAGCTTGTGATATTTGGGTGAGATGATGTGAACAGATACAGGGTTTTTTGGTTATAATAAGTGAGTGATATGATAAAATAAAAAAGCAGAGCAGTAAATATTAATTTATCCTCAAGGGCAAATCAAATGACTGTTGAAGAAATAATTATAGATAAGGTAAAAATATTACCTCCTGATAAACAACAAGAGGCGTTAGATTTTGTAGAATTTTTATTAGCTAAAATGCAAAAACAAGGGTTATCTAATCAAACTAAAAAATCAGGAATTTCGGCTTTAGCTATGGCTCAAGAATACGTTGGTTGTGTGGAAGCAGCCGATGATTTATCTACTAATAAAGATTATATGGATGGTTACGGTGCATGATGAGGAGATGTGTTTTACTAGATACGGGTCCATTGGTGGCTGTAATTAATCGTCGTGATCAGTTTCATGGTTGGGTAACATCACAATGGGATAATATTGAGCCTCCTTTATTAACTTGTGAAGCTGTAATTTCTGAGGCTTGTTTTTTGTTGCGAAATGTTTATGGTGGTCAAGATGCTGTGATAAGTTTGGTGAAGAATGGAGTTATTAAAGTACCTTTTAATTTGGATGATGAAGCGCTAATTATTGGTGAACTTCTCAAGATTTATCAATCTGTTCCGATGTCTTTAGCAGATGCTTGTTTGGTGCGTATGTCTGAACTTTATAATGATAGTTTTTTATTAACTTTTGATAGTGATTTTCTGATTTATCGGCGCAATAAAAATCAAGTTATTCCGGCAATTATGCCACAATAGGGCGTTTGATTTAGTTCGGGTGATAATTCTCAGGTGAGGTGAATATTTTCAGATGTATCTGTGATGGTTCTATTGTCTTCTCTTATTTACATGATAGTTGGTGATGATTGGGTGAAATGATGTGAACAGATACAGGGTTTTTGGATTGTAATTTAGTGTTATTAATGGTGGGTATGGTTGGGTTTCTTGGTGTCAAATAACCTACTTGCTAAACGGTTACGAGTTAAGTAAGTTTGAGCGGCTTTCTAGAGCGATTAACACGGACGGGATGGAAAAGCTGCGTAGGTTGTCTTGACTTAGGATTAACTAATATGGTAAGGATTAAAATCATAAAATACAAGAAATATACACAATGACTTTTAGTGCATCGTCTAACTTTAATCATGGCTATCCCACACCAGGTCCACAAAGTCCCAGTGGACAGAAAGTAATGGATCATGTTTTCTTCGTATCGGAAACAGAATGGAAGAAAGTCCGGGAAGAAATGCAATTTGATTACATTATTATTGGTAGTGGTTTTTGTGCCTATGCCTTTGCAGAACGTATTCTCAAACACGATCCTCACAAAAATATTCTGATTATTGAACGTGGGGGTTTCTTTTTACCAGAACATTTCCAAAACCTACCATTACCCTATCAAAAAACATTAGGTGGTTTATCAGAAACCTTCCCTTGGACATTATCTGAAAAGACCCATAATGCCAAATATATTAGGTGGCAGCATGGAATAGTTCCTTTTTTTGGTGGTCGTTCCACCCTATGGAGTGCTTGGTGTCCCCAACCATCCGACGCAGAAATGGCAGGTTGGCCAGACATAACCAAACAAGCAGTACACAAAAATTTCGACTCAGCGAAAAAACTCCTAAATGTTGTTTCAGCTAATGAAATTGACAGCCATCAAAAAAATAATCATTTTTTCAATATTCCGACCTGTGGGAATGACCCTATTTACGGAATTATGCAAAAATCATTAACGGCAATGCTGACAAAAAATTACTCCAGCATTCCCAACGTTAACCGTGTTGAAGCAGCACCATTAGCAGCAGGATCAAACGATACTGATTTTAGCAAATATGGCATCCCTGGACCATTATTAACACTAGCTGGAAAACAAGTACAGTTAGAACATAAAAATTCAAATAATCAGTCTCTATTCCGCATCGTTACCAATTGCATTGTTCATCAAATTCTCGAACAAAATGGGAAAGCAACTGCTTTAGAAACATCACGGGGTGTGATTAGTCTTGGTAATGCCAAACTCATTTTAGCAATGGGAACGCTGCCACCGACAACATTAATTCATAATTCTTTCCCCAAGGAATCATTTCCTCAGTTAAAAAACGTTGGAGAAAGGTTTACTGCTCATTTTATTAGTTCTATTGTGGCACGGATACCACGTAAATGTTATCCCTTTAATGATCGATTAGGGCAGTTAGAAATGGGGGCAATTTATATTGCTGGTAACGATCCCAAAAACCAAGGACAATTTCATATTCAACTGTCAATTTTATCTGATAAATATCCCGTTAAAAATGCCCAATTAGCTGCTCGGTATATGCCTGATGTTGTTGCTACAGCTTCTCCTCAACAATTAGCAACTTCCGAAGATTACTTGGTATTTGTTTGTGCCGTTTTGGGTGAAATAGATTACAAAAATAGCAATAACTGGTTTCGTAAAAATTCTGGAGCAGATTTAACTTGCAATTCCAATTTGCAAGTTTTAGCTAATGAAAATGATTACCAAGTCTGGGATACTATGGATGAGGCAACTTTTGCGATGTTAGAGAAAGCATTGCTGCCTGAAAATTCTGGCTACTCAGTTGAATATTGGCATAATGATCAAGATCAAGGAACATGGCAAGCTAAACGACCATCTCCAGGTCAAATTCGTGTGGATGGGTTAGTACATGAAGGATCAACTTTGTGGATCGGTAATGATCATGACTCGGATGGACCATCACCAGTAGATATTAACTATAAATTGCGTGGCATCGAAAATGTGTATGTAACAGGTGGATGTCTCTGGACACGAAGTGGTTCATGGAATCCAACGGCTGCAATGGTAGCTTTAACACAGGATCTAGCAGACAAACTCAGTTTCAACTAATAATTGTAATGAAATAATTGATCTGCAAAATTACGATTATTCTTCAAACAAAACCGCAAATATACACATCGCAATAATACTTGCCTGCGTACATCTGCGGTTAAAAATCCTTAATGCACCAACTCAATAGCCCGCTTAGTCAACGCTTCCGCAGTCAACCCATTAAAAGCCATCAACTCACCAGCACTAGCCGTAGTTTCCCCACGCTTCCAGGCGAAAGAATCACGCTTAGAATTACTGCGTAACATGATTGGTTCTAACATCGCCGCAGCACCACCTGTCACACCAATTAAGGCATCTCCACCAAACAATTGCTCAAAATCGGCATCACTTAAAAAACCGTTATCAGGTTCAGAACAAGTATCCCAAGCTGTATCATGAGGACGATATAAACGACGGGGATTGATAATAGAAACAATCTTCACACCAATACCTTCAGTTTCTAAAAAAGCCGCCGCTTCAAACACAGGAATTAAAGTCATATCGCCAATAACTGCAAATACAACTGTCTTCCCACCCGCAACTTCATGTAATAACACCGCGCCATCAATTAAGCCTTTTTCAGTTTGGGCAAAGGTGCTACGAATTGGCAAAGGAGACTTACTAGCAGTAATGACAATGCCCTTATTTTTTGTTTGCAAAGCCCAGTCATAACAGACTTGAATACTGTTAGCATCAGGGGGAAATAATGGGAAGACATTTCCCGTTCTCATTAAAGATGCAAAATAAGCTTCAATTTCTGGTCTTTGGTGAGTCCAACCGTTGCGTCCTTGTTCTAAAGCCCCCGCAGTAAATAATGTAATTGTTGAGGGAGTTTTGCGGCGTAATTCTGCCATTGCTTGGGTGACAGTTTGCCAAATTGGTAAACCATTGATAGCAAAAGATTCGTAGGAACACCACAAAGTTCTCGCACCCATTAAGGATAATCCAGCGGCTAATCCGGCACAAGCATCTTCGCTCAAAGGTTCGTAAACTTGACCTCCTGGGGCTTGATGATAGGTTTCATCTGTGGTAGGGTGAATGATTTTTAATGCTTCATTAATATTACCAATTCCTGAAGCGGCGTTACCATCGGCGTTTGTCACCAGGAAATTTTTATCTTTATTTCCTACTACTCCCACTAACTTACCCATCACAGTTGTAGCAACTTGAGGAACTGCCCCAACTTGATATTCTTCTAATGGTAATTTACCTAAATCTGCTAAAGGTAATTCAAATTCTGTCACCACTGTTTTCGCTGCTGGTCCACCTCCTGCACGTTCGGCATTGGTGCGGACTGTTTGCCATGCTTCTACAGATAAAGCCCGATTTTTTAATGCTGTAATAATGTGGGGCGCATCTAATGTATCTTTAGGATAGAGGTTGTGTGATTTTGCACCTAAATCATGAACTCCTGCACCTTTGAGTTGTTTGATAATAAATACGGTCAATTTACCGCTAAGTGCTGAACGTGCGGCTTTATCCATTCCTACTAATACCGCTTTGGTAAATTCTAGACGGTTCTTAAAGGAAAATGCGGTACTATCAACATATTCACCGTCTTGGTTTTGGTCGTCAAAATCTTTGGCATTAACTAACACAACTTCCGCAAAACCGTTACCTTGCCAATAGGCAATCATCTCTGCATTGGTTTTTAGAGATACCATGCTGTGGTGTTCTTGGCTGTAACCGTTCCACACTAACACGGGTAGGAAGTTGGTGACGGTGGGGTAAGCGGTGTTGAAATGCGCCATTGAACTCATGATATAGGGTTCACCCAGTCCCCCGTCTCCCAGGGTGAAGGGGAAGAGTTTATCACGGTGTAAGAGGGCGGCGGCCATGGCAAAATGTTGTCCTTGTCCCAGGGGTCCAGCAGGTGCGAGAATGCCGGGAATGTAGCCGGATAGGTGTCCTAATAATCCATGCTTTTCTCGAAAGCGATCGCGCAATTGTTGTACTGTAGAAATGCCCATGTCTTCTAAGGAACGGTCTAGGAACATGGCGCTATAAAAACCAGGGGCGTGATGTCCTACTTCCGTGATAATGTTTTTATGTCCCAGCATGACCAAAGCTGCATAAGCTTCCGCTTGGCTGGCAAAACCGCCGGGGTGTCCAGAAGCCTTACTACCAGTGATTTGTAGGGTTAGATAGCGCAGGGCATCGGCAGCTAATAAGGTTTGATATACTGCCTTTGTATCTGTAGGATTTGCGATCGCACCTTTGCCCGATTCTATCACTGGATTTGCACCATATTTTTCAAAATCTGGCAATGCTTCCCCAAAATATTGAATACCTTCACAAAAGTTGGGAACGGTGGAAGATGCTTTTGATGTCGTTGTCATGCTGAGTACCTTAAATAATTTTGTAGTTTTCATGAATGACTTTTTTATCTCACGCAGAGGCGCAGAGGCACGGAGAGGAGATAGGAGAGGTCTGAAAACTGCTGTAATGTAACCAAAATTTTACATCTTATCGGTTGCAACGGTTTATAGCAGTTTCACAATGGCAAATATAAGGAGAATTTATTATCACAATTCATCCGCTAATTCATTCGCCAATTCATTCGCCAGGGAATAAATTCCCTGTCTAATAGCTGAAGTCGGTTAAAACCGACTATTTTTTTAGTTAGTGAGTAATGCTATAGTCTTAATCAATATAGTATTGAGTTGTAGTTAGTTAATATGGCGTTATGGCGGTTATATTATCATATTGTTTGGGCTACTAAACAACGACAACCTTTAATATCTAGTGATATAGAAGATAAATTATATGGTTATTTAATTGGTAAAGCTAATTATTTAGGTTGCATTGTTCATGCTATTGGTGGAATTGAAGATCATATTCATTTAGTTGTTTCTATTCCTCCCAAATTATCTGTTGCTGAATTTGTAAAAACCTTAAAAGGTAGCAGTACCTATCATTATAATCATTATTTAGACATAACAAAAAAATTTGCTTGGCAAGAAGGATATGGTGTTTTTTCACTAGGAGGTAAACAATTACAAGAAGCTGTTGATTATGTGAATAATCAAAAAATACACCATCAAAATAAAACCACCATTCTATTCTTAGAACAAGAAACCGATTTAGATCAACCTCCAAACTAAAAATTAGAGATTTTTATAGTCGGTTTGAACCGACTTTAGCTATGAGACAGGGAATTTATTCCCTGGCTATCTCCAAACTAAAAATTAGAGATTTTTATAGTCGGTTTGAACCGACTTTAGCTATGAGACAGTGAATTTATTCCCTGGCTATCTCCAAACTAAAAATTAGAGATTTTTATAGTCAGTTTGAACCGACTTTAGCTATGAGACAGGGAATTTATTCCCTGGCTATCTCCAAGCTGAAAATTAGAGATTTTTATAGTCAGTTTGAACCGACTTTAGCTATGAGACAGGGAATTTATTCCCTGACTAATTTATTCCTTGGCTGGCTGTCACCTAACCAACAATTGCTATATAGTAAATTAAAGTTTTATGAAGCGAGGTTTAGGAATGTACATAGTACAAATTGCCTCAGAATGCGCTCCTGTCATTAAAGCCGGGGGTTTGGGGGATGTCGTCTATGGACTCAGTCGGGAGTTGGAAGGACGGGGAAACACTGTTGAACTCATCCTACCTATGTATGATTGTATGCGTTATGACCACATCTGGGGGTTACATGATGCTTACCTGAATCTCTGGGTCCCCTGGTATGGGGCAGCTATTCACTGTTCTGTTTACTGCGGTTGGGTACATGGTCGAGTTTGTTTCTTTATTCAACCCCACTGTGAGGACAACTTTTTTAATAGAGGTTGTTACTATGGTTGCAATGATGACAATATGCGGTTTGCATTTTTCAGCAAAGCAGCTTTAGAATTTTTACTGCAAAGTAATAAACGACCAGATATTATCCATTGTCACGACTGGCAAACTGGTTTAATTCCTGTCATGTTGTATGAAATTTATAAATATCATGGCATGGAATATCAAAGAGTTTGTTACACCATTCATAATTTTAAACATCAAGGCATGGGAGGTGTAGAAACTTTAGAAGCGACAAATTTAAACCGTCCAGAATATTACTTCCAATATGATAAACTGCGGGATAATTTTAATCCTTTTGCCATCAATTTTATGAAAGCCGGGATTAATTATGCTAACGCTGTCACAACAGTATCACCAAATCATGCCATAGAAGCTCAAACTTCTGATATAGGTTGTGGTTTAGGTCATACTTTGCACTTACAACAAAATAAATTTAGTGGTGTTCTCAACGGTATTGATTACGATTTTTGGAATCCTCAAGTTGACCGTTACATTCCTAATAATTACAATTGGGATGATTTTGAAATCAAGACATATAACAAAAAAGCTTTGCGAGAAAGATTGATGTTAGCTGATGATGATCAAAAACCCATCATTGCTTACATCGGTCGTTTAGATAATCAAAAAGGTGTACATTTGGTTCACCATGCTATGTACTACGCTTTGGGTAAAGGAGCGCAATTTGTCTTGTTAGGTTCTGCTACAGAACCAGCAATTAATGCTCATTTCCAACATGAAAAACAATTTTTAAATAATAACCCAGATGTGCATTTAGAATTAGGATTTAATGAGGAATTATCTCACCTGATTTACGCTGGTGCAGATATGATAGTTGTTCCTAGTAATTATGAACCCTGTGGTTTAACCCAAATGATTGGTTTAAAATATGGTACTGTTCCCATTGTTCGTGCAGTTGGTGGTTTAGTAAATACTGTTTTTGATAGAGATTATGATCAAAATTTACCACCAGAAAAACGCAATGGTTATGTGTTTTATGAACAAGATAATCAAGCCTTGGAATCTGCAATGGGAAGGGCAATTGATTTGTGGTATCAACAACCTAAAGAATTTAAACAATTAGCAATTCAGGGGATGAGATATGATAATTCATGGAATGTTCCTGGTGCGAAATATTTAGAAATTTATCAATGGATAAAACACCATTGGTAAGTATCTAAATTTATAATTTTATCCCTTGTACTGAACTGTATTGAGGTCTATTATATCCTAGCTTTTAATCAGGTATAGGATATATTCTTTTGTAGATATGTAGGGTGTGTTAGTGGTAACGTAACGCACCTAATCTTCTTACTCTTTTCATCAATCAAACCGGATTTCTATATTTCCTGCATGAGATTATATAAAATATAAAGTGTGTTTTGAAAATAACATTAATAAATAATCATAAAAATATTGTCAAAATATTCAAAAATACTGTAAATTTATGAAGGATTTTATTACTTAAACAACTAGGTTGTGATTACAAAACAGATGAAAGAATATGATGTTGTAATTATTGGTGCAGGACATAACGGTTTAGTGTGTGCTGCTTATTTACTTAAAGCTGGTTACAGTGTTCTCTTATTAGAAAAACGTCCTGTTCCTGGTGGTGCTGCAACCACAGAAGAATGTATACCAGAAGCCCCAGGTTTTAAATTTAACCTCTGTGCCATTGACCATGAATTTATCCATTTGGGTCCTGTTGTTGAGGAATTAGAGTTAACAAAATATGGTTTAGAATACCTAGAATGTGACCCGGTGGTGTTCTGTCCCCATCCCGATGGTAAATATTTTTTAGCACATAAATCTTTAGAAAAAACCTGTGCAGAAATCGCTCGTTATAATGAAAGAGATGCGAGAAAATATGCAGAGTTTACTAACTATTGGCAACGGGTAGTTAATGCTATGATTCCTATGTTTAATGCTCCCCCAAAATCAATTATAGATATTTTTGGTAATTATAACACTAATAAATTTAAAGATTTATTTTCTGTGGTTGGTTCTACACAAAAAAGTATGGATTTTGTGCGGACGATGTTAAACAGTGCAGAGGATATTATTAATGAATGGTTTGATGAGGAATTTATTAAAGCACCCTTGGCAAGATTAGCTTCAGAATTAGGAGCGCCTCCTTCCCAAAAAAACCTGGCTATTGGTGTAATGATGATGTCTATGCGCCATAATCCAGGGATGGCTAGACCTCGTGGTGGAACTGGTGCTTTAGTTAAAGCTTTAGTTAATTTGGTGACTAAAAAAGGTGGGGTAATTCTCACAGAACAGCACGTAGAAAAGGTATTAATTGATGATAATAAAGCTGTGGGTGTGAGAGTAATAGGTGGTCAAGAATATCGGGCAAAATATGGAGTAATTTCTAATATTGATGCTCAACGTTTATTTTTGCAAATGACTGAAAAAAAAGAGATTGATGCTGTTGATGATAATTTATGGGAACGTTTGGAAAGGAGGATAGTTAATAATAATGAAACGATTTTAAAGATAGATTTGGCATTAGATGAACCATTGATTTTTTCTCACCATGATCATAAGGATGAATATTTAATTGGTTCAATTTTAATTGCCGATTCTATGAATCATGTGGAACAAGCACATAGTAAATGTACACTAGGGGAAATTCCTGATAGTGATCCTTCTATGTATGTGGTAGTTCCTAGTATGCTTGATCCGAGTTTAGCACCAGCAGGAAAACATACTGTTTGGATTGAATTTTTTGCCCCTTATCAAATAGCAGGTGCGGAAGGAACAGGTTTAAATGGTACAGGTTGGACTGATGAATTGAAAAATAAAGTTGCAGATAAAGTGGTGGATAAATTAGCAACTTACGCACCAAATGTGAAAAAAGCAACTATTGCGAGAAGGGTAGAAAGTCCAGCGGAATTAGGGGAAAGATTAGGTGCTTACAAGGGGAATTATTATCATATTGATATGACCTTAGATCAAATGATATTTTTTCGACCTTTACCAGAATTAGCTAATTATAAAACTCCTGTTGATAATCTGTTTTTGACTGGTGCTGGTACACATCCTGGTGGTTCAATTTCAGGAATGCCAGGGCGAAATTGTGCTAGGGTATTTTTACAGTCTAAACATCCTATTTCCCAGGCATTGAAGGATGCAGGAAATACGATTAAGTCTAGTTTTGGGGGAATATTTGGGTGAGATAAATAAAAATACAGCATATTTCATTCTTATGAGGTACAAATCATACAGCAGTTTCGAGGTTTATGAGGTACAGTATTGTAGAGGTTTAGCAATGCTAAACCCTTACTTTAAGTTTTAAAAAGACCTTCTAAAATTGGTGTACCTCATTTAGTCCAAAAGTGCTGTAATAATGAAACTCTTGTGGGGTGGGCATCTTGCCCGCCAACAGTGTAAGGAAACTGCTGTATAAAAATACTGTTTTTAAAAATTTTATTATGACACAGAGTGTATTAATTTTAGGTGGAAAAGGTAGAATTGGTAGTGCAGTTGCCGAGGATATTTTAAAACATACTCAGGTAAATATTACTATTACTGGACGTTCTCCAGAACATAGTTTAAGTTTGGGTGAAAGGGTAGAATATTTAAGTTTAGATTTACAGGAAACTGCAAAATTAAAAAATGCGATCGCCAAATCTAATCTCGTCATTCACTGTGCAGGCCCTTTTCACCATCGAGATACCCAAGTTTTAGAAATTTGCATTGATCAAGGTGTCAATTATCTTGATGTTAGTGATCATCGTTCCTATACCCAAAAAGCCCTTAATTTACATGAAAAAGCTGTAAATGCTGGAGTGACAGCAATTATTAACACGGGAATTTTTCCTGGTATTTCTAATAGTTTGGTAAGGCAATTAGTTGATAAGTTAGACACCCCACAAAAAATTCATTTAAGTTATTTGGTTTCTGGTTCTGGAGGCGCGGGTGTCACGGTGATGCGAACTACATTTTTAGGTTTACAGCATCCTTTTACAGCTTGGATAAATGGAGAATGGCAGGTAATTAAACCTTATACAGATAGAGAAGAAATTATATTTCCTGCACCCTATCTACGTAGTGGTGTTTATTGGTTTGATATGCCAGAAACCGTTACACTTCCTCTTTCTTTTCCTACAGTTAAAACCGTAATTACTAAATTTGGATCAGTTCCCGATTTTTATAACCATTTAACTTGGATTACTGCTCATATTTTCCCGCAATGGTTAATACAGAAACATGAAACCATTGAATTTTTATCTCATGTTAGTCATCAAATGACAGATTTTACAGATATATTTACTGGCATCGGTGTAGCAGTCAGGGCAGAAGTTACAGGTAAAAAAGACGGAAAAAATGTAGTTTATACTTCTACCTTACTACATGAAAATACAGCGATAGCCGCTGGTATGGGTACAGGTAGTATTGCTAAATTATTACTAGCAGGTAAACTAAAAAATCCCGGTGTCTCTCCTGTGGAAGCAGCATTAACGACAGAATTATTTAACCAAATTGTCCAAGAAAGAAATATCGAGATTAATTTTCAATGCTGAAAATAATACATTTTTTATTTCAGAAGTATCAATGAAACATATATTTGGTTTGTGTAAATATTGGGAATTTGCAAATAGATTTGTTAAGCTAAAAAGATAATAATTAGTGGGAATTTTTTGTTATGCCTAGCTTACCTAGTTCAGAAAAACCTAAAATTATCCAACGGTTACAATGGCTATTTAATCCTTTAGAATTAATGGCAGAAAGCACCAGAGATTATGGTGATTTTGTGAATTTATCTATCATTGGTGATCAGCCAATAACTTTGATTAGTAATCCCCAAGCAATTCAGGAAATTTTTGCAGCACCGATAGATAAATTAGATGCTAGAGGTTCACAACTTTTAAAATCTCTACTGGGAGAAAAATCTTTATTATTATTAGGTGGTACTCAACATCAACGCCAACGTCGTTTATTAACACCTCCATTTTATGGCGATCGCATGAAAGCCTACGGTCAAATTATCACCAATCTGACTACAGAAGTCATTAATAAATGGCAAATTGGTGAACCATTTTCAGTTAGGGATGCCATGCAAGAAATATCCCTCAAGGTGATATTACACACGGTTTTTGGTATCTATGAAGGGGAAAGATTTACAGAATTACAAACTCTACTTTGTGCAATTTTAAATTTCGGTGATAGTCCACTACGTGCAGCTGTCAATTTTTTCCCCATACTACAAAAAGATTTAGGTGCATGGAGTCCTTGGGGATATTTTTTAAAACAAAGAGAAAAAATTGATCAATTATTATATGCAGAAATTCAAGAACGCAGAGATCATCATGATCCCGATCGCAATGATATTCTTTCCCTGATGATGTCAGCGCGAGATGAAAACGGGGAAGCAATGACAGATGTGGAATTAAGGGATGAATTAATGACCTTATTAGTAGCAGGCCATGAAACCACTGCTTCCGCTATCACCTGGGCATTATATTGGATTCATCGTTTACCAGAAGTCAGAGAAAAACTGTTAAATGAGTTAAATAATGTGGATGAAAATACAGATAAAAATGAAATTTTCCGCCTTCCTTATTTAACCGCAGTTTGTAACGAAACTCTCCGCATTTATCCCATTGTCATGGTAACTATACCTCGTATTGTTCAGTCACCAATGGAAATTATGGGTTATGAATTTCCCCAGGGTTCATTGTTACTAGGCTGTATTTATTTAACCCATCGTCGGCCAGATTTATATCCAGAAGCAGAAAAATTTAAACCGGAACGCTTTTTAGAAAAGCAATTTGCACCCTATGAATATTTACCCTTTGGTGGTGGACAGCGGAAATGTTTAGGAATGTCCTTTGCACTGTTTGAAATGAAGCTAGTTTTAGCAACTATTATGTCACAAATGGATTTAAAACTATTAGATCATATTCCTGTCAAACCTGTGCGTCGGGGTGTAACTTTAGCACCTTCTGGTGGTCAGTGGTTGGTAGCAACTGGTAAACGAGAAAGGGTAAAAAATACCGCAGGAGTTTAGTTAGGGTTGGCTAAATAATTCGACTTCTCCGTACACATAGCGGGCAGGATGCCCGCACTACAATAGTTTTGGATGATTCAAGGTTTTACCTCATGATTGAAAATGACGAATTACCTCAGAAACAGACCAAGCTTGAGCGATCGCACCCCTGGATATATGCGGTGCATCACCATCAAAAATTTCTGAAATCGAACCCAAACAACCAGCAGCTAAAAAATGCTCTACAAGCGGTTGCCAATCAAAAGGTATAGGTACTTCTGGGTAAAAACGCTCCCAGGCTCGAATATAAGCACCAATTAACCAAGTCCAAACCGTACCTTGATGATAAGCGCGATCGCGTTTTTGTGGACTACCCTCACATTTACCCACATATTCTGGATCACCAGGATCAAGACTTCGCAAACCATAGGGAGTTAAGAGTCGAGAAGTTGCTAGATCCAAAATTTTACGGCCTTGTTGTTCAGAAAAACCACAGTGATGCAGAGATAGTGCTAAAACTGCATTGGGTCGAATTTGGGAATTACGAAGATCATCTGGATTAATCACATCATATAAATAACCTAACTGGGAATTCCAGAACTTTTGCAAAGAAGCTTTTACCTGTTCTGCTTGTTGTTGATAACGTTGGGCTTGATTATGTAAACGAATAGAATTATCTATATCTTCATGGCTCAAATATTCAGCCCATTGACTTAACCAACATAAAGCTGAATACCACAAAGCGTTAATTTCCACTGGTTTACCACAACGGGGTGTGACTGGTACTCCTTCAACTAAGGCATCCATCCAAGTTAAAGCCACTCCATTCGCATCCCAGGAAATTAGCCCATCAATAGGATCAAATTGAATATTGTAATGAGTACCACTAATGAAGGCTTTGTGAATTTGCTGGACAATGGGAAATTGTTCTGCTAAAAACTGCCAATCTTGGGTAGCTTCTAAATAAAGTCCTAAAGTTTCAATCCACCATAAAGCTGCATCAATACTGTTATAAAATGGTTGGCTATTTTCATCAGGAAAAGCATTAGGTATGAGTCCATGACGACAATAAGCAGCAAAAGTTTTTAATAGTCCTTTTGCTATTGCAAACCGCCCTGTAACTAAGGTTAATCCTGGTAATGCAATTAAAGTATCTCTACCCCAGTCATTAAACCAGTGATATCCAGCTATTACTGTCGGACTATCTATAGAAGCTCGATAGACAATAAATTGATCACTGGCTTTTAATAGTTGTTGATAAGTAGGTGAAGGTGAATAGTTGCTTTCTCTCCATCCAAAAGTTTGCGCTAGTCTTTCTTGTTCTGCTGCTACTGCTTCTACAAAGCTATCCGATGTCAGAATCGGTGTTTGGGGGTCTGGTAAACCTACTTTGGCTTCTAGGGTGACGGTATCCCCTGGTTGTAGTTTAACTGTTAAATAACCGGGGCTGTAAAGGTCTTGGCGATCGCCTAATCCTCTTTTGGTTTCTGCGGGTAAAGCATAATTCCAGTACCATAAACCATCGGCTTGATACTCTCCTTTTGTCCATCGTAAATGCCAAGGTGTACCAAATTGCCCGCAATTGTTGATCTGTAGACACAATACCTGTTGACTGAGTAATTGGGAAAACTGGATTTTCTCACTCCCAACTTGTTGATGATGAAAGTCGCGATCGCCTATTAACAGTCTTAACCTTAAAATTCCCTCTTGTTTCCCCTCGTAACCATACTCAATCAAAACTCTTTGGCAATTAGATCTATCTTCTTCTCCTAACCCATTCGGCATTACCAACTTTCTGCTTAACTGCCAATTATCCCCACTCCAAACCCATTCAGGAATTGGGTTAATATCAAAATGGTGCAGAAATCTATAGCCAGTGGGTTTAATTTCACCACTAGCCCAAATATTTGTTCCTAATGCTATGATTTTTCCCGGTATTTCTAAACTAGCCTCTAAATGAGATAGCAATAATTTTCTACCTGAAGGGGGATTTATCGCCGCAAATAACCAACCATGATAAGTTCTTGTATGCACATCAGAAACTGTACCACTGGCAAAACCACCACAGCCATTTGTTAGTAACCATTCTCTTGTATCTAAATCAAACATTCGATTGTAATTCGTAATTCATAAGTGTGTGATCGAGAAGATTTTTGCGCGAAACCTTAATTATCAGATAATCAAAATCGTAATGAGTATGATATATTCGTAACAGATCGTAACTAAACTGTGACAAACGTGGCAGGGTAGGGTATACCTGACCCAAAAACCCACGTAAAAAATGGATATAAGATGAAGGAGAACTAGGTTAATGACACTTTCATACGGAACAGAAGGATGCCTTCGTGTTGGTCAACAAGCACCTGATTTCACAGCAACAGCTGTATATGATCAGGAATTTAAGACAATCAAACTTTCCGACTATCGCGGTAAATATGTCGTTCTGTTTTTCTACCCCTTAGACTTTACCTTTGTTTGCCCCACTGAGATCACAGCATTTAGCGATCGCTACGAAGAATTCAAGAAACTGAATACAGAAGTTCTTGGTGTTTCCGTAGATAGCGAATTTTCTCACCTGGCTTGGATTCAAACAGATCGCAAATCCGGTGGTGTTGGTGACTTAAACTATCCCCTAGTTTCCGACATCAAAAAAGAAATTAGTGCTACCTATAACGTTCTTGATCCCGCCGCTGGTATTGCTTTGCGTGGTTTATTTCTCATTGATAAAGAAGGCGTTATCCAGCATTCTACCATCAACAATCTAGCTTTTGGTCGCAGCGTTGAAGAAACATTGCGGACATTACAAGCTATTCAGCACGTTCAATCTCACCCCGATGAAGTTTGTCCTGCTGGTTGGCAACCTGGAGAAAAAACAATGGTTCCCGATCCTGTGAAGTCTAAAGTTTACTTCGCAGAAGTATAAAGACTTGGTGATTGGTGATTGGTGATTGGTGATTAATTAAATATTTACCCATTACCCATTACCCATTACCTATGAATTTTTAAACTAAAAATATAGATTATTTATGCTAACATCAACAGATTTTACAGGTTTATTTAATGAAAGATTCTTCCGCAATTTTCTACCTAAACCAGCACTAGATGAATTGAGATTGGGAGTAGGAACACCAGATTTTAAATTAACAGATGTTACTAATGATCGGACAGTAAAATTATCAGATTACCGAGAAAAACAACCTGTTATTTTAGCCTTCACTCGGATCTTTACAGAAAAACAATATTGTCCATTTTGCTATCCCCACATTAAAGCTTTAAACGAAAATTATCAGGAATTTGTGAATCGGGGGATAGAAATTTTGATGATTACTAGCACCGATAAAAAACAAAGTCAAATAGTAGTGCAAGACTTAGGTTTAAAAATGCCCTTGTTAATAAATCCCAGTTGTCATGTTTTTAGAACATATCAAACAGGACAAGCATTAGGCGCACCTTTACCAGCGCAGTTTGTGTTAGATCAAGAAGGTAAATTAATCTACAGACATTTATTCTCATTTCTGGATCACAATGCCAGTGTAGAAAAATTATTAGAACAATTTAAAGACAAGGAGATTCTCAATTCATAGACTCGCCATATAAATTGTTTCATGTCTGGTTTTTTATGGTTGATGACTGCGACGAATTTCTGTAATTTGGTCTGCCACATCCAACAGAGATTTAGGTATTTCTGAACCTGTAAAAATCATATCAATATGGCTGGGACGTTTGGCTATAAATTCCAATACTTCTGTTTCTGGAATTAGACCAAAATTCACAGCTAAACTTAACTCATCCAACACAATTAGAGAATACTTTCCTTCAGCTATTACCTGTTGTGTATATTCCCACAATTTTTGTAAAGCCTGAATTTCTGCTGCTTCTAAATGTGGTGTATCAACACAGCGGGGTAAATCACAGCGTAGCCAATCTAATTTTTGACTCATGTGAATAGGTTGATCATGTCCTTGACGAATACCGCCTTTGAGAAACTGCACTATTAAAACTGGTGTACCTTGACCAGCAATTCTCAGTGCTTGCGCCATAACGCTGGTAAAAAAGTTACGATTTGGGCTAGTGAAAACTTGTACTAGGCCTTCCACAGAATATGGTAAGTTAAGACTGGAATTGATACTTGGGGTTTCTAGCTGTGCAACCATCATAATTAAGTTTAAAAACTAAAATAGCCGTTTTAGGGATTGAGACAAGAAAATATTCTCGTCTATCTCTAGTTTATTTGATGATTCACCTTATTTAGTCAAACACCAGATTTATTCTCAAGTCAATAAATATAGTGATTGACATTTTTGTGATTCTTGCTTAAAAGTAGTGGTAACAATAAAAACTAATTCTGGGTAGTGTTGATTAATTTAAAATCCGAGCTAGGGACTGAAAATTATTAAAAAAATAGATTTATCATTGAATTTAGGTAAAAAATCCCTAGAGAGTTTCGAGAATATGAGGAGTGAACTATTGTGAAATTAGTGATTTTAGGAGGTTCAGGATCTGGAAAAAGCACTCAAGCACACAGGCTTTGTAAGTATTTTGATGTTCCTCTAATTTCTACAGGGGAGATATTAAGGACAGCCATAACTGATAATAAATCAGACACTGATCACAGAGAACTACATAATTTAGGGAAAAATGCCCAAGCTTATGTTGTCAAAGGGGAATTAGTTCCAGACGAAATCATGATTGAGTTTATGAAACTGCGTCTGAGTCAAGAAGATGTGAATAGTGGTTGGGTATTAGAAGGATATCCCCGTACGGCTTTTCAAGCAGAAGAACTAGATTTTTTACTAGACAGTTGGCAAGAAAAGTTAGATTGGGCAATATATTTGCAAGTACCAGAAGCAGTCATGGTTAACCGTTCATTAGGGCGATCGCTCCCAGATGATCAACCAGAAATAGTCCAGCGACGTGTAGAACTATTTTATGATTGCACTATCCCCATTCTAGAATATTATGACCGTCGTCGCCGTCTATTAACCATCAATGGTGACAATCCACCAGAACAAGTACAGCACAATATTCTTAGTTTGCTCAATCATAGTAAGTAACAACCTAGTTAAAAACTTTTTATCTTATTCCCTGTTCCCAATGAATAAATGACTAATGATAGGGATAATGTTAAACACAGAATAGAAAAAATTTGAGGCAATTTCATGGCTTGGCAACGTCCCGATGGTAGAAAACGTGAAGAACTACGTCCACTTAGTTTTTCCCCTAACTTTACCCGCTTTGCACCTGGTTCAGTGTTAGCAAAATGTGGAGATACTCAGGTACTGTGTAACGTTACCATGACTGAGGGAGTACCTAAATTTTTAACAGGTAGTGGAAAAGGTTGGTTAACTGCCGAATATCGGATGTTACCAGCTGCCACACAACAACGACAGCAAAGAGAATTCTTGAAATTATCAGGAAGAACACAAGAAATTCAACGTTTAATTGGACGTAGTTTAAGAGCCGCTTTAGATTTTGAAATACTAGGGGAACGGACATTAACTGTAGATGCTGATGTACTCCAGGCTGACGCAGGTACAAGGACTACAGCAATCACAGGTAGTTATATCGCTGTCGCTCATGCTATTTCTCAATTATTGCAGCAAGGAAAATTAGCGCGTTCTCCACTCTGTGGACAAATAGCTGCGGTTTCTGTCGGCCTACTAGAAGGAGAAGCATTTTTAGACCTTAACTACATTGAAGACGTAGCCGCAACCGTAGATTTTAATGTAGTCATGAATCACAAACTAGGAATTATTGAAGTTCAAGGAACAGCCGAAGAAGGTAGTTTTAGCCGTCAACAGTTAAATCAATTGTTAGATGTTGCAGAAACAGGAATACAAGAATTATTAATGGCTCAACGTCATATAATTGATGATTGGGATACCATATTTACTGGAAATTAATAACTCATATTTACCCATTAATAGTTACCAAAAGTTAATTATTATATGATTTTATAGATTAATTTTTGGGCTAATTATTACATATTTATAATATGGAAATTCTGACAAAAATAGATGAAAAGATACCTAAAAGTAATCCGACTTTTTTGGACAGCGGCTATTTCTACAGAAATGGAATATCGTCTCAACTTTGTCATAGCTACCCTCACCAGTTTAGGAAATCTTGCAGGTAGCATTTTTGGCTTATTCTTATTTTACAGAAAAGACTACACTTTTCCAGGTTGGTCCTGGGAAGCAGCATTAATAGTATTAGGAATTTTTACGCTTCTACAAGGTTTTTCAGCTTCCTTCCTCGCTCCCAATTTAAACCGCATAGTTCGTCATGTCCAAGAAGGTACTTTAGACTTTGTACTATTAAAACCTATCCGCAGTCAATTCTGGCTATCAACTCATACCCTATCACCCTGGGGACTACCAGATTTAATCTTTGGTTGCATCATCATCGTCCATGCAGGTCAACGTTTGGGTTTAGGAATAAACAACTATTTACTGAGTATTTTGCCTTTGACTTGTGGTTTAGTTATTCTTTACAGCTTGTGGTTTATCTTGGGAACAATGACTATATGGTTCGTTAAAATATACAATGTGACTGAAGTATTGAGAGGTTTATTAGAAGCTGGCAGATATCCAATTGTAGCCTATCCAGCAGCTTATCGTATCTTCTTTACCTTTGTCGTTCCAGTTGCATTTTTAACTACCGTTCCCGCACAAGCAATGTTAGGTGAGAGTAGGTTAAGTTGGTTAATAGGTGCAGTATTTTTAGCTGGAGTGTTATTTTTGGTTTCTACTTGGTTTTGGCGGTTTGCCTTGAAATTTTACACCAGTGCTTCTAGTTAAAGATATACAGATTATTTTCTTGACATCAATACCTTGTCCAAATTGGAAAAAGTATGATTCGTAGCGACTGTCTTAATTGTCAAGCGATAGTTAAGCAAAAATGACAATGAATAACTCAATGGATAGTAAAGCATTTGAGGCATTTATTGAGAAGTTTTTAGTGACTCAATTATGGTCAGGATTTGTAGTCGTTATGGATAATTTACTTAGCTTATTGATTTGCAACGAACTGTAATATGGGAATAATTTAGGCATAAACTTCCCCATTTTTATTTTCTGAAATTAAATTACCACTGTTCGACCCAATAAACAATTTCCGCAGATGAAATATTAATTGCTACTCCATAACTGCTACCATGCTTCCATTTAAATCCAGGTTGTCCTTGTTCCTGTGCTTTTAATACCAATATTTGATATGTGTTGGGGAAGGTTTCTATCTCAGATTGACTGGTATGAAAAAATGTAGTGGGAACGCCATTCGGTTTTTTAATATGGTCGTTTGTATCACCTCCTTGATATTGATGCTCTGCAATTTGATTGTAGTGATTAAATAATTTTTTAATTTGCTCTGGAGATTGTTTTAAGCGAACTTGGAAAAAACTACTGCTTTGTCTCCAACCTGATGAATAAGCCATAGATACGGGTTTGGTGTTAGCGAGAATGTTCGCTGGAAAATGTTGTATTTGTTGGCTATTAGACCATTTATAATCACGGATTTCTTGATAAAGTGATACATCTGTAATTATCTGTGGACTGCTATTGTGATCAGCCGTTTTGGTGAGGAGAAAACTGGCTAAAGATATGCTAAAACTACCAAGAGAAAATAGACAAACTGTGGCGAGTCTGACAAAAATAGATTGCTGCATTTAATTGAGTAAATCTAGCTAGTAGATTAATTAATATCCCTACTGATTAAAAGGCGATCATGATGATTTTGAATCTACCGCTAGAGATACAAAAATTAGATTTAGTCAATGAAATTAGTAACAAAAATAACAGTTTATTTGAGAAGTGATTTTAAAAGTTGCTGATGGTAATTTGAGGAACTGATGGATATCCTCAACCCCCTCAAAAAAGGGGGCTAAATTTGTCTATTATGGTATTGAAGGGATGGAAAAAGAACCAGCAATTATGCCACCTAAAATTAAAAAACCAATCCAGACGTTTTGACGAAACATGAAACCATAGATGGGGTTGGGTAGTTCTGGTTTGGTTAAGCGTATAAATTGCCAAGTCCAACCACCAGTAGCAATGATTAAACTCAACCAGAAAATATTGTTAAGATTGACTGAAATTCCTACTCCAGTGAGGAGAATTACTGTACCAAGAAAGAAAATACCAATAGCGATGGGGGCATATTTACCAAAGAATAGGGCGCTGGAGTTGACACCAATGCGTTGATCATCTTGGCGATCGCTCATAGCATAAATTGTATCAAAACCTAAAGTCCAAAGAACTGTCGCCCCCCAAAGTAACCAGGTGGGTGTAGAAATGTTTTGTGTAACTGCACTCCAGCTAATTAATACGGCAAAACCCCAAGCGATGGAAAGGACTAATTGAGGTATGGGAAAAACTCGTTTTGCACCAGGATAAAGTAAAATTACGGGTACGGCTGCTACAGATAACCAAAAGCTCAAGGGGTTAAGATAGAAGGCGAGAACTGCTGCACAGGCTAGGGCAATGATCCCAACTGCGATACCTACTTTGATCGAAAGGGCGCGGGAAGCTAAGGGGCGATCGCGTGTTCTCTCTACCTGGGGATCTATATCTCGATCCCATAAGTCATTGACTACGCACCCGGCAGCACTGGTAGCTAGAGTGCCTAGTATGATTACTCCTACTAGGGGTACAGGGGGTTTACCAGCAGCGGCTAAAAACACAGCCCAGAGTGCAGGAATCATTAAAATTAATCTACCTTCGGGTTTGTGCCAACGTAAGAGACGAATAATGATTAGCGATAATGGTTCTTGGTGACTTTCTGGTGTTGTTACCATGTTTCTTGCTTTTACATATACTTTCATTTATAGAATATCGTTATTTGCTGGCTGTAGATGTGGGTTTCGGTTAAAGGATGTAAATTAGATATGAATTTCATTGAACGCAGATAGACGCAGATAAACGCAGATTAGGTGGCGATATTTTTGTTGATTTTTGGTAACTGTCAAGATTTAACTGCAAAAGCCGATAGATTGTAATAGATTGTACGTAGTAAGTGTTGAGTGGGGATTAAACCCACAATTAGCCATCCGTTATTTAATAGAGAGAAACATAAATGCTGAATGTAGTTTCAGCTGACTGGGATAGTGTACTAAATCAACCAGTTAAGCAAAATAGAATTATTGCAGCTATTGATATCGGCACTAATTCTTTACACATGGTAGTAGTGAAAATTGAACCGACACTACCATCTTTTACAATGATTGCTAAAGAAAAAGAAACGGTAAGATTGGGCGATCGCAATTTAGAAACGGGAGAATTAAAACCAGAAGTAATCAAAAAGGCGATCGCTTGTTTAGGACGTTTTCAAGAATTAGCTAAAAGTTTGGAAGCAGAAAGTATTATTGCTGTCGCTACCAGTGCTGTCCGAGAATCTCCCAATGGTAAAGATTTTATCCACAAAGTAGAAACAGAAATAGGTTTAAATATTGACTTAATTTCCGGACAGGAAGAAGCACGACGCATTTATTTAGGTGTCCTTTCTGGGATGGAATTTAATCATCAACCCCATATTATTGTTGATATTGGCGGAGGTTCAACGGAATTAATTTTAGGAGACTCCCAAGAACCCCGCAGTCTCACCAGTACAAAAGTAGGTGCAGTCAGATTAACAGGAGAATATATTACCACTGATCCGATCAGTGATCAAGAATTTCAATATCTGCAAGCCTATGCACGGGGAATGTTAGAAAGGTCTGTAGAAGATGTACTTTCCCATCTCCAGACTCACGAATCTCACCAGTTGGTAGGAACATCAGGCACTATTGAAACCATTGCAACCATCCATGCTAAGGAAAAAATGGGTGTTGTTCCTTCCACCCTCAATGGTTATCAATTTACTCTCCAAGACTTGCGGACATGGGTGACACGTTTGCGACGGATGAACAATGTAGAGAGGGCTGCTGTTGCAGGAATGCCAGAAAAGCGGTCAGAAGTGATACTAGCTGGGGCAGTGATATTACAGGAAGTAATGAGCCTGTTAAATGTAGAATCAATTGTACTGTGTGAGCGTTCTTTACGCGAAGGTGTAATTGTAGATTGGATGTTAACCCACGGTTTAATTGATAATCGCCTCCGCTATCAAACATCAATTAAAGAGCGAAATGTTTTCAAAATTGCTAATAAATACCAAGTCAATTTAGAACATAGTGAACGGGTTGCTGCTTTTGCATTAAGTATATTTGATCAAACTCAAGGAAAATTACATACCTGGAGTAAAGATGAAAGTCAATTACTTTGGGCTGCGGCAATTTTACACAATTGTGGTCATTATATCAGCCATTCTGCACACCACAAACATTCATACTATTTAATTAGAAATGGTGAATTATTGGGTTATAACGAAACGGAAATCGAAATCATCGCTAATTTAGCTCGTTATCACCGTAAATCTGTACCCAAGAAAAAGCACGAAAATTACCGGAATTTACTGCATAAAGAACACCGACAAATAGTTTGTCAACTGAGTGCAATTTTAAGATTAGCTGTGGCTTTAGATAGGAGACAAATAGGAGCAATTTCTCATGTACAGTGTGATTATTTACCAGATTCAAAAGAATTAAAAATGTTAAATTTTTCATCTCAATCTGATGATGATTGTGCTTTAGAATTGTGGAGTTTAGATTATAAAAAATCTGTGTTTGAGGATGTTTTTGAAGTCAAAATTGTGGCGAGTTTAGTTAATTTAGCAGGGTAATTTTTTTCTAAAGCCGCTAATTTTTAGGGTGCGTTAGTAATGGTTAGCGCACTTTTATTATTTTGGGGATTCTGTATAGAGAATATATGTTTTTTATTCAAAAAATCCGATCATTAAATAGGTCTTGCTTTTTAATCACCCTCTTAACATCCTGATTTTTGTACTTGGGAGTTATATGGCTATTATTTTGGATTTATCTTCTATCCTGTCTGCTGCTACGGATGAAATTTCATCATTAACAATGGTTAAGTCAAACCAGAAAGTAGTACCAACTCCTACTTCACTCACTAAGTGAACTTGACTGTGATGTCTTTCCATGATGTTTCTGACAATTGACAAACCCAAACCTGTACCTTCAAGAGTATGAACCCGGTTTTCTACTCGGAAAAAACGGTCAAATATGGCTTGTTGGTCTTCTGGTGCAATTCCTATTCCCGTGTCACTTATTTCAATGCGTACTTGTTCATGATAATTGTTATCATAAGAGACGCTATTAAAATAATGTTCTTGTTTTGTGTTGTTGTTATCAGCCGCAGAGCCAGAAATTATAGGTTGAGGGTCTAACTGGTAAGCACGAATTGCTACTTTGCCTCCTGCTGGTGTAAATTTGAGGGCATTACCGATTAAATTACCAAATACTTGCAGTAATAAATCATAGTTACCCATGACCAGGGGTAAATTGGGGGTGACTTCTTGAACCAGTTGTATACCTTTATCTTTGGCATTCAGCTGATATGTACGTAGAGTTTGCTCAAGAGCTTGTGCTAAGTCAACTCCGTTAAAGCTGTAGGTACGACCTGATTCTAATTTTGATAAGTCTAGGACATCGTTTACTAAGCGAGTAAGTCTATCTGTTTCATTGTTAACCGTGGCTAAAAATTCTTGTCGTTCTTCGACAGCTAAATCTTCACCGTAGTCATGTAGGGTTTCAATATATGTTTTGATATTAAATAGCGGTGTGCGTAGTTCGTGGGATATATTACTAATAAATTGGCTTTTAGCTTCGTTGAGTTCTACCTCACGGGTAATATCTTGGACTGTTATGGCTATACCTTTAATACTTTCCCTTTGCAGGTTTAAGACTGTAGTTAAAAGAATACGGATAGTTCGTTTAGTAGGTTGATTTAAAAGAATACGGAACTCAGCACTTTCACGCTCACCTGCTGCCATTTCATAAAGTGTGCGGCTAATTTCCATTTGCACACTTTGAGGTAGGTGATGCAGTAAATTTTTACCGACTACATCAACCCCTTCCCAGGTAAAAATACGCCTAGCTGTGGGGTTGACTAAAATCACTTGCATATTGTTATCAATTAAGACTGCACCATCGGCGATAGTGGAAACTAATGTTTCTAGTTTGGCTTTTTCGGCGGTGAGTTCTTCAATATTTTGCTCTTCATAGCGTTCTAGACGCTCTGCCATTTCATTAAAACTGAAAATAAGTTCTCCTAGTTCCCCTCCCAGTGGTAAGTCAATTCGCTGTTTAAAATTGCCAGTGGCGATTTGTTTAACACCTACTAATAATTCTTTAATTGGCTTTGTAATTGTTAAAGCGTTAATCACTCCTGCCAAAATTACCATTACCCAAATTGTGATGAACACAGCAATAGTGACATCACGGGTAAAATTAGTAGATATGACTGCGGTTTGGTTAGGATTGATGCCAATAGCTAAGACACCTAAATATTTGCTATCTGCTATCAAGGGAATAAAAACATCCGTAACTACGCCATCTGGGGTATTATGTTGGCGCACCATGGGCTGGTCTTCATTACTGGGATAATCTTCTGGTAGTTGTATTTTGCGTTCAATGGTGAGGGAATTTTCTACTTCTGGCTCCCAAAAAGGTATGCCGAAAAACATTTTTCCGGTTTCATCAGCGTACAACATATATCGAACGCTGGATGTGCTGCTGTAAAAGCGTTGGGAAAATTGAGCTACTTCTGTAAGATTATTTTCAGCAATTAGGGGGGTAACATTGGAAGCTAGTAGGAGTCCCAGATCACGACCAAAGCGGGTATCATTAAGACGGGCATCTTGCTGAATTGTGTTCACTGCCCAAAAGGTTAGTCCGCTCATGATTAGAGAAACTACTAGAGTAGCAACTGCTAGAAGTTTGGTTTGGAGGGTAAACTCGTACCACCAATGATTAATGACGTTACGGATTGTTGTTAAAAAAGCCAGCATCTTAAATATTGACTATATATAGTTGTAGTTGTTTGGTTTTCTATCCCAACCAACCATTTAAAAATTAACAGTTAATTCCCAAAAGGTGTTAGGGAAAAGTTGAGAAGGTAGGTGGAGGTGATGGTGGTGGGATGAAAGAACTACTAACCTGCTAACTTATGATTCTTGGTTCAGGACACGATGACCTATGTCTCTACGGTAATACATTCCTGAAAATTGAATCTCTTTAATTCCAGTGTAAGCTTTAGCGATCGCTTGTTGAAAATTTTCACCTAAACCAGTAATATTCAAGACTCTACCACCGTCTGTAACTATTTGTGCGTCTGCATTTAGCTTTGTCCCAGCATGAAATACTATTGCTCCTGCTAATTTTGCTGCTTCTAGCCCGGTAATTACTTTACCTTTATCATAGTCTCCAGGATAACCTCCTGAAGCTGCGACTACGGTAGCTGCTGAACCTTTTTTCCAGTCTAAGGGAGGCATTTCTCCAAGACGTTGATGAATACAAGCCAAAATTAAATCTTCCAGGGGTGTTTCTAATAATGATAAAACCACTTGGGTTTCTGGATCTCCAAAGCGACAGTTAAACTCTAAAACTTTAAAGTCACCGTTGGCTGCCACCATTAAACCAGCATACAGCACTCCTCGATAATCAATGCCTCTGTTTCTCAATGCGGTAATGGTTCTTTCCAAAACTTCTGTTTGTACTCTTTCCATTAGTTCTGGTGTGGCGATGGGTGTAGGTGCATAAGCTCCCATCCCACCTGTATTTTCTCCTGTGTCGCCTTCACCAATGCGTTTATGATCTTGAGCAGGTAGTAAGGGACGAATTGTTATCCCGTCTGTTATTGCTAAAACGGAAACTTCTTGACCTAATAAGCATTCTTCAATGACGACGGAATTACCTGCACTACCAAATTGTCCTTGCAAAATATCATCAATGGCAGTTTCTGCTTGTGCAACGGTTTGAGCGACAATTACTCCTTTTCCAGCTGCTAAACCATCGGCTTTAACAACTATTGGCGCTCCTTCTGTGCGGATATAATTTTTCGCTGCTGTTGCTTCTGTAAAAACCGCTGCTTTGGCTGTGGGAACTCCTGCTTCTTGCATTAAAGCTTTTGCCCAGGCTTTACTAGCTTCTATTTGCGCTCCTGCTTGTACTGGCCCAAATACTTTTAATCCTTTGGTTTGCAAATAATCTGTAATACCTTTTGCTAAAGGAACTTCTGGTCCGACTACCACTAAGGAAATATCATTTTCTACAGCAAATTTACTTATACCTTCAAAGTCATCTACTGCTAGGGGTAAGTTTTGACAACCTTGCATGGTTGCAGTTCCACCGTTTCCAGGTACACAGACAACTTGTTCAATTTTTGGTGATTGTAGCAGTTTCCACGCTAGAGCGTGTTCACGTCCCCCGTTACCGACAACTAAAACCTTCACGTCTTCCCTCTTGCGTTCCTAGCAAAAATGCGAAAAAAATGCGAATACCTAAAAAGACACTCGTAGAGTAATTTTTTCACTATTGGGTCAAATAATCAAGATTTTACTCAGACCTGAAGTTTGCAGGAATAGGACAGTTTCTATTTCCTATTCCGTTTTTTTTGTCAGAATTCAGGAGTGAGAATGTTTAATCAATCTGTTTTAATGATTTTATTGATCTGGATGAAAATAATTATAAATTTCTTGGGCTAATTGTGTACCAATTCCAGGGACTTCGGCTAGTTGTTTTGTGGTTGCTTGACGGATATAGTCTACGGATCGAAAATGGGCTAATAGCAGTTTTTGCCGATGGTGTCCTAGTCCTGGTATTTCGTCTAAACGCGATCGCTTGAGTTTATCACTTCTTTGTTGACGATGGAAACTAACTGCAAATCTATGGGCTTCATCTCGCAATCTCCTTAATAATTGTACTCCTGGTTGTTCGGAATTGGTTTCTAAAGGTTTTGATTCTCTTGGTAAAAATATTTCTTCCCGTTTTTTGGCTAAACTTACTACCTGCAAATCTGCTAATAAATTCATTTCTTCTAAAATAGAAACTACGGCAGATAATTGACCTTTACCACCATCAATCATTATTAAATCTGGCCAGTCAGAATTACCGAATCTTGTTAATTTAGGATCTTCAATATATTTTCTAAATCTCCTCTGAATCACTTCTGCTAAACTAGCAAAATCATCGGAATGACCAATGGTAATATTAGGATTTTTGATTTTATAATGACGGTAATATTGTTTGGCAGGTAAACCATCAATAAATACGACTTGAGAAGCTACTGCATTACTACCTTGAATATGAGAAATATCATAACCTTCTATCCGTTTTGGTAATTCTGATAAGTTTAATATTTCCGTTAAATCTGCTAATGATTTTTGATTACTATCACCCAACTTTTGCATTCTTTGGAGTTCATATTGGGCATTCTTTTCCACCATTTCTATTAATTCGGCTTTTGTTTGCCGTTGAGGGGCAATGATTGTCACTTTTCTGCCTTTACGTTCTGTTAAAATATCCCCTAAAATTTCTCCATCCAATAATTCATGTTGTACTAAAATTTCGCTGGGAATTTCTACATTTTCTGCTGTTTGGTAATGTTCTTCTAAAACTCTTTGTAATATTGCTCCTGGTTCAGCTTCGGAATTAGCAACAAAGGCTAATCTTCCTACTAATTGACCTGCACGAATTTGAAATAGTTGAATGTAGGCGTGTTGGTCATCTGCGGCTAAGGCTATGGCATCTCTGGATATGGTATCATCAGGTAAAGATACTTTTTGTTGTGCGGTTAAGGATTTTAAACCAGTAATTTGATCACGTATTTTTGCGGCTGTTTCAAAGTTTAATTCTTCCGCAGCCGTTTCCATTTGTGTTGTTAAAATATCAATTAATTCTTGGGTTCTACCTTGAAATACCATGGCTACTTTTTGGACAATTTGATGGTATTCTGGGGGAGAAATTAGTTGTTGACAAACTCCAGGACAACGCCCTATATCATAATTTAAACAAGTCCGGTCTTTAAACAAAGGTTTTAGTCTTTGTCTGAGGGGAAAAATACGTTTACAAAGGTGAAATATTTCTCTTAATAATCCAGAATCTGTATATGGGCCAAAATATTTATCTTTGGCTTTTCCTAATTGCCGTTTACGAGTGATAAAAATACGTGGATATTGTTCTGACCAAGTAATACAAAGATATGGATATTTTTTATCGTCTTTTAATAAAACGTTAAAGTATGGTTGATGTTGTTTAATTAAGTTGGCTTCTAATGCTAAGGCTTCTGCTTCGGTGTCCGTGACAATAAATTCAATTTCTGTCACTAATTTCACCATTGTGTTAATGCGTTCGGTTTTGTTGGTAGAGTCACGGAAATAGGAACGAACACGCGATCGCAATTTACGAGATTTACCGATATAAATAATGCGATCACTACTATCTCGCATTAAGTAAACTCCCGGTTCTGCGGGAATTTCTGTTAAGCGATTTTCTAGTTTTTCTGGTGTTTTAACTAATGGTAAAGCTTGGGATGATGTGGTCACGGTTAAATTTAGGTAATTTTACAAATATACCTTTATCTATTTTAAGCTAACTCATAAATTCAGAAATTCTACTTACAGCAGTTTCTAATATTGATGAGTCTTGCACCAAGGCAAAACGGACATAACCTTCTCCCGCTGCACCAAAACCAACTCCTGGGGAAGCTGCAACTCCAGTTTGTTTAACCAATTCAGTACAAAATTGGATAGAATTATGACTCCAAGGTTCTGGTAATTTTGCCCAGATATACATTGTTGCTTCTGGTGTGGGAACTTGCCAACCAATTTTATGTAAGGCTTTGATAAAAGTATCTCGACGTTGGCGGAAAGTGGTAATTGTGTTTTTTATACCTTGTTGATTGCCTGATAATGCGGCGATCCCTCCGTTTAAAATTCCTAAATATTGATTAAAGTCAACATTTGCCTTAATCTGTTTTAAAGCTCTGATTAACTGGGCATTACCAATTGCATAACCAATCCGAAAACCACCCATATTGTATGACTTGGACAAGCTAAAAAATTCAATAGAAATACTTTTTTGTGGGTCGGCTTGAAAAATAGAGGGAGCTATGGATTGAGTATTAGAAATTTTATCGTCTGTAAAAACCACATCTCCGTAAGGGAAATCATGGACTAAAACAATATTGTGTTGTTGACAAAATTCTACCGCTTCTTGGAAGAAAGACAAAGGAGCGATCGCACTGGTAGGATTATGAGGATAACTGAGAACCATCATCTTGGATTGAGATAAAACTGAAGGGGGAATGTCAGTCAAGATTGGTAAAAAATTGTTTTCTGCTGTTAACGGCATTGTATAAATTTGCCCCCCTGCTAAATAAACTCCACCTGTATGGGAGGGATAGCCAGGATCTAATAAGAGGGCAAAATCACCAGGATTAAGGATTGCTAGGGGTAAATGGGCAGTTCCCTCCTGAGAACCAATTAAAGGTAAAACTTCTGTTTCTGGGTCAACAGAAATACCATATTTTTGCTCATACCACTGAGCTACAACTTGGCGAAATTGTTGAGTACCCCGAAATAACAAATAACCGTGGGTACTGGGGTCATAGAGAGATTGGGAAATGGCCTCTAAAACGTGATTTTGTACAGGTAAATCTGAAGATCCTAAAGACAAATCAATTAATTCTTTGCCGGCAGATATGGCCACAGATTTAGCTGTATCCATATCCGCAAAGACGTTAGATTGTAAGAACTGTAGTCGGTTAGCAAATTTTATTTTATTCATTGGTTATTAGTCATTAGTATTAGTGTAATGGTATGGGTTTAGCAATGCTAAACCCCTACAAATAATCATTGACTAATTACTATTTAGATGTTGCTCCAAGAAGCTGAGTAATTTATCTTTACTGATGACTCCCTCAGTTGAGTCTAACAGTTCCTTTTCTTTGATCAATCTGAGCGCAGGAACACCTTCTACCTGATACTGTTTGACAGTTATAGGATTAGGGTCAATTTCCATTTTCACAACTTTCAGGCGATCGCTGTATTTAGTAGCTGCTTGATTAATCATTGGCGACATCAATTGACAAGGACCACACCAGGAAGCCCAAAAGTAAACTAATACAGGCTGATCGGCTTTCAAAACTTCTGTTTCAAAATCAGCGTCAGTGATAGTTATTACACCCTTACTCATTAAAGTCTCCATTAGGTGGCATTGTTAAAAGTTGACACACAAATTACTCTATCGTAAAAGTAGCTCAGGAGTCAGTAGGGGTTTAGCAGTGCTAAACCCGTACAGGAGTCAGAAATTAGCAGTCCAAGATATAAAAAATTCCCACTACCAAGAGGTGTGGGAATTATTGCAGTTTGATTTTTGCAAAAATTACAACTGATCTAATTGCTTTTTCAAAGCTTCTAATTCAGAATCTACAGGTTCAGCTGGTTTACTGGTTTGTTCTGCGGGTAGTTGTGGCTGACTAGCAGAAGTTGCAGGAGGTAGCATACTTGCTTTTAAAGCTGCTAGTTCGTCATCTACATCACTACCAGATTCTAATTGAGCAAACTGACTTTCTAAACCCGATCCTGCCAATTCTCCCACGGACTGAGCGCGGGCTTCTTGCATCATCACTTTTTCTTCCATGCGCTCAAATGCTGACATGGCACTGCTAGTATTCATATTACTAACCATAGAACCCAGTTGTTCTTGGGCTTTAGCGGCAGTAATCCGAGCTTTGAGCATTTCTTTCTTAGTTTTAGCTTCAGAAATTTTGCTCTCTAACTGGACTAAATTTTTCTTGAGATTTTCTACTGTAGCAGTTTGCTGGTCTAAGCTAGTTTTTAAGGCTGTAGCAGTTTCAGTAACTGTTTTCTTGCGCTGTAATGCTTGTCTTGCTAGGTCTTCTTCACCTTTTTGGAGTGCTAGTTGGGCATTGCGTTGCCATTTGTCCATTTCTGTGGCTGCGTCTTTGTACTGTTTATCAGTGCGCTTTTGGGCAGCGATCGCCTGAGCAACACCCTGACGTAACTGTACTAAATCTTCCTGCATCTCCAGAATAGCCTGTTCCAGCATTTTTTCTGGGTCTTCAGCCTTGCTGATTAAATCATTAACGTTAGCACCGACTACTCTTTTAATACGATCAAATAATCCCATAACTTTGTTTTTCCTTGTGAGGTTTACGCGCTTGGTTAGACAGTGGAGTTTTTTACTGTTTAAGAGCTACCTAATTTAAATTTAATCTTTTTAGTTAGGAATGGTATCCTTTCTCCATTCTGAATCATGAACCTATAATTCAGCTACATTAACTAATCACATTTAAGACTGTGGAGTTTTAGGTAGTTACTATTTTAGGGGGTTTTTCCCTGAAGAGGTATTATTTACATCATTTAACATTTGCGTTTTCATTGCTGCTAGTTCAGCATCCACATTACTAATAGAATTCAAGTCAGCAAATCTTGTTTCCAGATTATCACCACCGCTCAGTTGACCAATTACTTCTGCCTGTGATTCTATTTGTGTAACTTTATCTTCCATCCGTGCTAATGCACCCAATGTAGATGTATTAGAAACATCACTCAGCATTTCCTGAAGTTTGTAAGATGCTTGAGCAGAACGAGCGCGGGCGATATACATATCTTTTTTGGTTTTCACCTCGGAGATTTTTAGCTCCAAGTTCCGCATATCCTGTTTGAGTTTATCTACTATTTGTTTTTGCTGTTCTATTTGCTCAAACAGGGCTTGAGCGGTTTTTTGATATCCTTGACGTTTGCTGAGAGCTTCCCTAGCCAAGATGTCATTATCTTGTTGGAGTGCTATTTGGGCGCGACGATACCATTCTTCAGTTTGAGACTGTGCTGCTAGTGCTTGACGTTCCGTACGTTTTTGGGTGGCGATCGCACAGGCAACGCCTTGGCGCATTTGCATTAAATTGGACTGCATTTCTGCTACTGTCTGCTCTAAAACTTTTTCTGGATCTTCAGCACCATTAACTAAGTCATTGAAATTGGCGCGAATTACTCGCGCTACACGCTTCAATATTTCCATTTTGGTTGCTCCTTTCACTGTTTATCAACCAACAAGTTGAGGATGATTTTAATTGTGAATTAAGAATTGAATTACCGATTATGGTTGACGGACACGGGCTTTAATTCCCTTTGCTTTGAGTTCCTGTAATCTTTTGTTTACTTCGGCTTCTGTCTTTAACGCTCCCAAATAAATGTACTTTGTCCCATCTGATAGGTAAGCGTCAGGAACAACCTGCTGCGCCATAGCTAAAGCATCATTACCTTTATTATCAACTATTAAATAATAGTATCCATCAGCTGAAGGTTTGATCACAGTATTTGCTGCTGATGGTGTGGTTTTTGGTGTAATACTGGGCAGTGCGGGTGGTTTGAGAGGAGTTTTAGGTGTGGCAATAGCTACAGGTGTTAGAGGGGTACTTGTGGGGGTTGGGGTGGGTTTAGCTTTAGGTTTTAAACCAATCACATCATTAGGATCTCTAACTTCTGGAAATTCACGAGCAGCCAAATTGGGATATTTAGCTATGGGTGTGATGTTTGGTTCTGGTATGGTTGAAGTATTGACATCAGCCACATCTGGTTTTTCCGCTTTGAATGGAGAACTCAAGTTAAAGTTAAAAAATTTGAGTTTGCTGACATCCCACTGTGGCATGGTTTGGGGATTAAAGACTACATAGCCTAATGTCAAACTGGCTAATAATAACAACAGCATTGAACCAATACCCAAGGGTGACAGTAGACTATCATTCTGACTTTGAGGTTTTTCGGGTTTTGGTTGTTTTTCTTGGAGACTTCGCAGCAGCGCTTCACTCGATTCTAAATAATCATCTGGGTGTGTGGATGAATTTGTGGGAACGAGAGTTTCATTTTCATCCTTCTCAACTTTTGTGGGTACAATGCTACTGACAGAGTTGGTTGCGACTGGTGCTGGGGTTGGTGAGGTAAATGTTGTGGCGGTATCTTCAGCTACAGATCCAGGCAGATGGCTGGTTTCTTCATGTGGTTGTGTTTCTAAACCTGGATGTTCTGAGAAAATTGTATTTGTCTGAATTACTGAAGTCTGATTTTGTGCCGATGTGACATTTACATTGTTTACAGGTAGGACTGGATTGGTATTGTGGTTTTCTGAACTAACTTTTTTTGGTTGTCTAATTCCATTGCGTGTGCGACGGTATCTGGTTAACTCTTGCTCTAAGTGTACTTCCAAACTACCTAGTGCTGTAGCTAATTCTGGTTTTAAGCCAGACGCAGGAGAAGATTTAGTCTCAGAGTCAATTATGGGATTTTTATTCATAGTGATTTGGCCTGAAAGTTTTAAATTGTATATTCCTAGATGAATTTTATTACCTCGGATCATAAATTTCCGATTTTAGAGAAATTATTACTGGATTTAAAAGTATGTCGTTGAAATCAGTTAATGATATTTTAGGTATTCTTGCCCTAGAAACCCAACGGGAACAGCAACCTTTTCAACAGTTACTGAAATATTGGCCGGAGGTGGTTGGGACTAAGGTGGCTTTACAAACTCGTCCTTTATCTATTCAGCGTGATGTTTTGTCGGTAGCAACCGCTAGTGCCGCTTGGGCGCAAAATTTAACTTTTCAACGTCAGTCTTTGCTGCTGAAATTAAATACAAAGTTACCTCAGCCCTTGGTAAATATACGTTTTTCTACGGCGGAATGGAAGCGATCGCCATTACTGATACCTCAAGAACAAACTTTATCACCACAGGATCACCCTAGTTACTTAGGTGAAAATATGTTCATGTCTCCAGTTAAAAATAGTAGGGAAAGTGCGAATATAGCTTTTGAAAATTGGGCTAGGATGAAACAAGAGCGATCGCAGTATTTATCCTTATGTCCTCAATGTCAATGTCCCACACCAGCCGGTGAACTCCAACACTGGGGAGTTTGTTCTCCCTGTCGGGCTAAATTAATTAATCAAGGAATAGCTGATAGCTGAATCCTCACCTCAAAATTAACAAATAGACCTCAAATTTCGGGGATGAAAAAATTAGTTATAAAACAGTCGTAAATCTAAAGTCTGATTATTAAGGTTGATCCCCAATAGTTTGAGGATATAAAAGTGTGTATTTACTCACTAATCATTTACAAATATAACGCAATTATAAAGAGATAATAAACTTTTTTTTAGATGAAAATAGCTAGAACCCTGACAATATAATCACTTTTGGGCTTTATACCTATTTTGTCATAGAAGCAAAATATAAGTGTGATAAGTATTCCTCAACCACACTGAAGATGAAAGCTCATGAAACCCATTAACCCTTTAACATCTGCTTGTAGATATTGCCGTTATTATCAGCCAGAAGGCCGTCGTGGTGGTATGTGTCA
Organism: Okeanomitos corallinicola TIOX110; assembly: GCF_038050375.1. Lineage (NCBI taxonomy): Bacteria > Bacillati > Cyanobacteriota > Cyanophyceae > Nostocales > Aphanizomenonaceae > Okeanomitos > Okeanomitos corallinicola. Next base: position 3,840,340 of record NZ_CP150886.1, read on the forward strand.
ACAACTGAGCGCACCAGTCAAAGCTTGTTGGAAGGCTTGCTCTTTAGCGATCCCCGCTTTTGCAACTTCATGGGCATCTTTGGAAGATGCTTGGAGTTTACCAGTAGCGCAAGAAATACCAGTTTCTGCTCATCTTAATTCCAATGTAGAGGATTTTCTACCCGCTTCAGTGAAAGAAAATGTTAACTGTTCATCAACAGAACAAACAGCCCAAGCTTTAGTTATGTAATTGTCTGCTATTAATTAGATCAGAGTTAGTCTTTTTTCAGGTTTGTAAACATAAAATTTTCCTTGAGAATTTTTGGTCTTTGTTATAAATAAATAATTGTTAATATCGCACCCTGGAAAAAGGTGCGCTTGGGAAGATGGTTAAGGCAACCAAGGAAAATCTCGAAAATTCGGGGGGCGTTTTTCTAGAAAAGCTTTTTTGCCTTCAGAACCTTCTTCAGTCATGTAATAAAGTAAAGTTGCGTTACCAGCTAATTCTTGTAACCCAGCTTGGCCATCGCAGTCGGCGTTAAAAGCGGATTTTAAACAACGTATAGCAATAGGACTTTTTTCTAATACTTCCTGCGCCCATTTTATCCCTTCAGATTCCAAATTTTCAACGGGAACTACAGTATTAACTAATCCCATTTCTAAAGCTTGTTGGGCATCATATTGACGGCAGAGAAACCAAATTTCACGGGCTTTTTTTTGTCCAACAATTCGGGCTAAATAACTTGCACCAAAACCACCATCAAAACTACCTACTTTCGGTCCAGTTTGTCCAAAAATGGCGTTATCAGCGGCTATAGTGAGGTCACAAATTAAATGTAAAACATGACCACCACCAATGGCATAACCCGCTACTAAAGCAATGACAACTTTCGGCATAGAACGAATCAGACGTTGCAAATCCAAGACATTCAAACGGGGAATACCTTCATCATCAACATACCCAGCTTGGCCGCGTACACTTTGATCACCTCCTGAACAGAAAGCATATTTACCATCTGTGTGGGGTCCTGCACCAGTAAATAGGACTACACCAATATTTGTATCTTCACGAGCATCCCAAAAAGCCTCGTAGAGTTCAAACACTGTCTTGGGACGGAAAGCGTTACGTTTGTGGGGACGATTGATAGTAATTTTGGCTATACCATCGGTTTTTTGATACAAAATATCTTCGTAGGATTTAACAGTTTTCCAGTCAGTTAACATAATTATCAATGTGCCGTTTGAGAAATTAATTTTACAACATAATTCAGTAGCGAACGGCCGTTCGCCCGTACAGAAGTCAGGAGTTAAACTAAGTTAGTGTCTAAAGTTCAACTTTAATGTTGCACTTCATCAACCTAAAATATGCTGTATCTGGGATTTGCAAATGTCTTATAGTGATTTTACTTGAGAAACTGTTAAAAAAACCTCAAACCCTGATAATTCAATCTTTCCCCCTTCAGATATGATGATTTTCTAAACAAAAGTGCATCTGAACAAATGCCCAAACCAGCAGACACCAGCACAAAAAAACTAATTAGCCTTGCGCCCGACAATTGGGTAAGATGGGTGACAGATATTCCTGATATTAAAGCCCAAGAAATTTTATCAGGAGAATTTCAATGGATAAGTAGAGAAAGTGATGTATTAATCCGTGTCACAAGTCCAGAACATGGAGAATTTTTAGTATTAAATGAAGTGCAATTGCGCTATAACTCCAAAATGCCCAGGCGAATGCGTTGTTATGCGGGACTTGCGGAAGAAAAATATCAATTACCTACTTATCCGGTGCTGATTAATATTTTGCCAACCAGTGATGTAGAAATACTTACACAATTTACATCTAATGTGGCCGGATTAACAGCAACCCAAGATTATCGGGTGATTAATTTGTGGGAAGTTGATGTGAATATTCCCTTTCAACAATCTTTACCGTCACTACTACCCTTTGTGCCAATTCTCAAAGGAGGAGGAAATGAGTCTACAATTAGGGAAGCACTACAAATTCTACGTCGAGATGACGACTTAAATCAACTGGAAACAGTTCTAGCCTTTTTTGCTACTTTTGTATTGGAAAGTGCGTTAGTTCAAGAAATTATGAGGTGGGATATGGCGGTTCTACGAGAGTCACCTTGGTATGAAGAAATACTCAAGGAAGGAGAAATCAGAGGAAAAGCAGCAGCAGAAGAACGAGGGAAAGCTGAAGGAATTATATCAAGTATACGGACGAGTTTGGAGGCGAAGTTTGGTAATGAAGCTTTGGAGTTAATGCCTCAAATTTCTCAAGTTAATGATTTGGAACGGTTACAAGATATTTTGCGAACTGTGGTTTTAGCTAATAATTTTGAGGAGTTACAGCAAAGTTTTTTATGATTTTTTCTCACGCAGAGGCGCAGAGTCGCAGAGAGTAAGAGTTTAATTTTGGCAATTTTTCAGTTTCATTAAGACTTATGCAGAAGTTACAGAAGAATGAACCACGAAGGCACGAAGAACACGAAGGTAAGAGAGTTTGAGAGATATTTTGCGTAAGTCTTATTCATATGTCGTTTCAGTAATACCAAAAAAATAATAAGCCCTCATCAATATGGGGGCTTTTTCGTTTTCATTAATTCTGATTTAACCCAATCGGTGGGGATAAATCAAAGAATCATGGAGAATTACTATATCCAGGCGTTTCCATTAATTCCGATTTAACCCAATCGGTGGGGCTTACGAACGTAATAAACAAGTCTGATTCGCTGCTAAACCAGTTTCCATTAATTCCGATTTAACCCAATCGGTGGGGGAAACGCTATTGAACGTTTTCAACAACCCACACAACGTTTCCATTAATTCCGATTTAACCCAATCGGTGGGGAGTTCGTCTAGCAGCCCTTACCCAGTAAGGATTTCAGACTGCAAATCCACACACCTCTAAAAAAGATTATAAAACCATCTAAAAAATTCGTCAAACACATAGCTCAAATCCTTACACAGTAAGCATTCGACACACCTCAACGAAAGAATAGGGGTTTTGGCGATTTGCCGAGGTGTGTAGATAGTCATGATACAAAATCTTGTTTAAATGGCTTAAAAAATAGACACAGTAAGACTTTTAGTATAATTTTGTCTGAATCAGGATGTCCAGGATTTGAGGATGTACAGGATGTGATGGATAAATTATTCATTAGGAGGTACTGTGAAATATTTTTACCAATGCCCAATGCCCCATGCCCCATGCCCAAAAATATATATCTTATGTGACTGCAAGAGTTAACTAAGTCAGATTAAAATTATTCCGGCCAAAGATCCTTGTTTGCATCTCTACACTAAGCAGGAGGTTTGATTTTGGCAAAGTTAAAAGTCGGTATTAATGGTTTTGGGCGAATTGGTAGACTGGTACTCAGAGCAGGTCTAAATAACCCTAACATTGAGTTTGTGGGCATTAATGATTTAGTTCCACCTGATAATCTTGCTTACTTGTTAAAGTATGACTCTACACACGGTAGATTAAACAGCAAGGTGGAAGCTAGGGAAGATGGAATGGTGATTGATGGTCATTTTATCCCTTGTGTTTCCGTGAGAAATCCGGCGGAATTGCCTTGGGGTCAGTTGGGTGTAGATTATGTTGTCGAATCTACAGGACTTTTCACCGATTACGCTGGGGCAGAAAATCACCTCAAAGCTGGTGCAAAGCGGGTTGTAATTTCTGCACCGACAAAAGATCCTGATAAGGTGAAAACTATGGTGATGGGTGTAAATCACAACACTTATGACCCTACAAAAGATTTGATTGTTTCTAATGCTAGTTGCACTACAAATTGTTTAGCACCTATCGCTAAAGTCATTAATGATAATTTTGGCTTGGCGGAAGGTTTAATGACTACAGTTCACGCTATGACAGCTACCCAACCGACGGTAGATGGCCCCAGTAAAAAAGACTGGCGTGGTGGACGGGGTGCAGCGCAAAATATTATTCCTTCTTCAACTGGTGCTGCTAAAGCTGTGGCTTTGGTTTTACCAGAGTTGAAAGGTAAGTTAACTGGGATGGCTTTACGAGTACCTACTCCTGATGTTTCAGTGGTGGATTTAACTTTTAAAACGGTGAAGTCTACCAGTTACAAAGAAATTTGTGCAGCGATGAAAAAAGCCGCTGAGGGTGAATTAGCGGGAATTTTAGGTTACACCGATGAAAATGTAGTTTCCACAGATTTTCAAGGTGATACACACTCTAGTATTTTTGATGCCGGCGCAGGAATTGAGTTAAATGCCAATTTCTTTAAGGTTGTTTCTTGGTATGACAACGAGTGGGGTTATTCCAACCGTGTTGTTGATTTGATGTTGTCAATGGCGAAGAGGTGACAGGGAACAGGGAACAGGGAACAGGGAACAGGGAATAAGTAAAAATTTTCTCCCCCTCACCCAAAATCGGGGTAGGCACGGGGGCGCTACCCCTACATCTTCTTACTTTTGACTTTTGAATTTTGACTTCCGCGAAGCGGTGGGTGCGCTACCAAATCATTAACCCTATGTAATTTTTATGCGTCGAACCAAAATTATCTGTACTGTTGGCCCTGCTACATCTTCAGCGGAAAAGCTAGAGGCTTTGGTAAAAGCGGGAATGAATGTGGCTAGGTTGAATTTTTCTCATGGGGCTTATGATTTTCATGCCCAAACTTTTCAGTATTTACGAGATATTGGTGATAAGTTACATAAACCTGTGGCGATTATGCAGGATTTGTGTGGCCCAAAAATTCGGTTGGGGAAATTACCAGCAGATGGGTTGATGCTGGAAACAGGTAGTGAGGTGACTTTTGTTTTAGAAAATGAGGGTGACAATATTCAGGAATTACCCTTACCGCTACCAACTTTATTCGCCATGATTAGGGTTGGTGAACCGATTTTAATTAATGATGGGCGGGTGAAGTTAACTGTTAGCGGTCGTGATACTGATAAAATTCGCGCTCATGTTGATGTTGGCGGGTTGATTTCTAGTCATAAGGGTGTGAATTTACCTGCTACTCCTTTACCTGTAAGTTCAATTACAGAGAAGGATTTGATGGATTTGCGGTTTGGGATTCAGTTGGGTGTGGATTGGGTGGCGGTTTCTTTTGTGCGATCGCCTCAAGATTTAGAACCTGCAAGACGGATGATTGAATCGGCTGGGGCAAAAATTCGTTTGATTGCTAAGATTGAGCGCCCGGAAGCTGTAGAGCAACTGAATGATATCCTTGAAGTCGCTGATGCAATTATGATTGCGCGGGGTGATTTGGGTGTGGAAGTACCAATTCACCAAGTGCCGATGATTCAAAAGGATATCACTCGCCGTTGTAATTTGATTGGTAAGCCTGTGATTACGGCGACTCAAATGTTGGAGTCTATGATTAGCTCCCCTGATCCTACCCGTGCTGAGGCTACTGATGTGGCTAATTCAATTTTGGATGGTACGGATGCGGTGATGTTGTCTGGGGAAACTGCTGTGGGTGAATATCCTGTTGAGGCGGTGCAAATGATGCACAATATCGCTATGCAAACGGAAAAGACTATCCAAGCTGGTGCTAAACATACTTGGAATCATGAAGCCGGGCGTTTGAGTGTGACTGAATCGGTGGCTCAAGCTGTATGTAGAATGGCTTATGAAACTGGTTCTAAGGCGATTCTTTGTAATACTACTTCTGGAAATACAGCGCGGTTGATTTCTAAATATCGTCCTTTGACTCCCATCATTACTCTCACTTCTGACGCTACCGCTTATCGGCAATTGGCGTTATCTTGGGGTGTAGAACCTTTGTTAATTCAGCCTGTTTACAATGCCGAGGAGATGTTTACCAATGTGGTGAATACTGTTGTGGAAAAGGGTTGTGTGAAAAAGGGTGACAAAGTGGTGATTACTTCTGGAGTGCCGATTGGTATGTCAGGAACAACCAGTTTAATTAAAGTGCATTCGATTGGACAGCCAATTACTGCTTGAAAAATCTAAAATGGGTTTGAGGCCTCAACCCAATTAGTAAAGTTAGGCAATCATTAAGAAAAATTGCCAGAATCAGAATTGTGTGGAAGATGGAAGGGTTTAAATAATTGGGGATTGGTAAATCCTAAACAAAATAAATTCACGGAGTATTTTATGTCTAAGAATTTACTGGAACAGTTGCGGGAAGTAACCGTTGTTGTGGCAGATACTGGGGACATCCAAGCAATTAAAAAGTTTACCCCCCAGGATGCTACTACTAATCCCTCTCTGATTACAGCTGCGGCGCAAATGCCGGAATATCAAGATATTGTTGATCAAACTTTGATCCAAGCGAAGAAGGATGCTGGCGCTAAGGCTACTCAAGCTGATGTGGTGACTTTGGCTTTTGACCGTTTGGCGGTATCTTTTGGTTTGAAGATTTTGCAAATTATCCCCGGTCGGGTGTCTACTGAGGTGGATGCTCGTTTATCCTATGATACTGATGCTACTTTGGCCAAAGCAAGGGATTTAATTGCTCAGTATAAGGCTGCTGGTGTTGCCAAGGAGCGGGTTTTAATTAAGATCGCTTCTACTTGGGAAGGTATTAAGGCTGCGGAAATTTTGGAGAAGGAAGGTATTCACTGTAACTTAACATTGTTGTTTGGTGTTCACCAGGCGATCGCTTGTGCTGAAGCTGGTATTACTCTGATTTCTCCTTTTGTGGGTCGGATTTTGGACTGGTACAAGAAGGATACTGGCCGGGATAGCTATCCTGCTACGGAAGATCCTGGTGTGTTGTCTGTTACTAAGATTTATAACTACTACAAAAAGTTTGGTTATAAAACTGAGGTGATGGGTGCTAGTTTCCGTAACCTTGGCGAAATTACTGAGTTAGCCGGTTGCGATTTATTAACTATTTCTCCTGCTTTGTTATCCGAGTTGCAAAGCACAGTTGCAGATTTACCTCGTAAACTTGATCCTGCAAAAGCTGCGGGGATGTCTATTGAGAAAATCTCTGTTGATAAAGCCACTTTTGATAAAATGCACGCTGCTGACCGGATGGCTTCTGATAAATTAGCTGAAGGTATTGAAGGTTTTACTAAGGCTTTAATTAGCTTGGAAAAACTTTTGGCTGAAAGATTGGAACGTTTGGAAAAAGAAATGGTTGCTGCTGGTTAAGGGATAATTATTAGTTAATTTAGATCCTCGATTTCTTTATGAAGTCGGGGATTTAATTTGTTTTAGGACTTACGCACGAGTTAGGGAATATCAAACCGCAGAGGACGCAGAGAACACAGAGGAATAGGAATTTGATAGACTTCTTGCGTAAGTCCTAGTCTAAGTTTTAGTTCTGTTTAATGTCCTAACCGTCTTGTCCATTGCTATACATCCTGTGAATCCTAATTCAGACAAATTAAAACTCCTTGACTGCATTTTTAGTCATTTCTTGAATTTCTGCTAAATCTAGTGCTGAAATTTCACTTTCCATTCCCAACCATAACAAATATTCAATATTTCCCGCTGGGCCAGTAATGGGAGAAAACGTCAAACCCCGATATTTCCATCCTAATTCTAAGGCTGTTTGTAACACTTGAAAAATGGCATCTGCATGGTCTTTTGGCTCACGAACTACACCTTTTTTACCAACACGGTTTTTACCAACTTCAAATTGTGGTTTAACTAATAAAATTGCTTCCCTTGGTGCTTGGGTTAAATGCCAAATTGCTGGTAAAACTTTGGTTAAAGAAATAAAGGAAACATCTACAACAATTAAATCAGGTAAAGTTGTATTTTCAGGATATAATTGTTCTGGTTGTAATTCTCGTAAATTAGTACGCTCTTTTAAAATTACTCGTTCATCAGTTCTAATTTTCCAGTCAACTTGTCCATAACCAACATCAATTCCATAAACTTTTTCTGCACCATTTTGTAATAAACAATCGGTAAAACCGCCGGTGGAAATTCCCCCATCTAAACAGATTCTTTGATTTACAGAAATACCAAAAAACTTTAAAGCTTTAGCGAGTTTTTCACCACCACGGGAAACAAAAGGGGGACGTTCTTTAACTTGAATTTCTGCTTTTTTATCTACCTCTGTACCGGCTTTATCAATTACTGTTTGATTTACCATGACTTCGCCGGCTTGAATTAGGCGTTGTGCTTGTTGACGGGAGGGGGATAAACCTAAATCTACTAATAGTGTATCTAGTCTTTGTTTCATTATAAATTACTAAAAAGTTAGGAATTTTATTTGTCAGAATCAGGATTTTCTGGATTTGAGGATTTTCTGGATTTGAGGATTTTTAGGATGTGATTTAATAATTGTTTGTGGGTAAGTTGAGGATTTTCTCTGTCTGAATCAGGATGTCCAGGATTTGAGGATTTATGGCTAACGCCACGCTACGCGAACAGGATATGATTTAATGATTGTTTGTGGGGAATTTGGGGATTTTTCAGGATGTTATTGAATGATTGTTTTTGAATTATTTAAACCATCTAAAAACTACCATCCTGTAAATCCTATCATCCTGGTTATCCTGATTCTGACATAATATTTTTCTTCTGAATAACAATTATTTCTATTCTACCAAGAAACTATTGATAAATTTTCAACTTCATGAAAATGAGCATCGCGTGTTACTATGGTTAGATGATGTTGAATACTAATGGCAGCAATCCAAATATCATTTTCTGGTAATGGACGACCTTTTAAGCGTAATTTATTTTTGATTTCACCATATATTTTTGATGTTTCTAGATCGCAGTTAAGTATAATATTTTTAGAGATAAACTCTTCAATCTTTTCTATATTTTGCTGTGAACGTCCAGATTTTCTAGCGCCATAAAATAATTCACCTAGTGCAATGCTGGGAATAAAGACACTTTCTACTTCAGCAAGATGCTTTTTCACGTTTTCTTCACCAGCAAAAATAGCGATAATAATATTTGTATCCAATAAATATCTACCATTCATCAGCATCAACCTGTCCGCAATCTTCTTGTATTGCTGTATTCATTAATGCTAAATCGTCGGGAGATATTGCACCAGCAAAATGCAGTAATTCTTTTCCACTTACTCCTTGAATTTGAGTTTCATTTGTTAAATCACGTGCAAATTTAAGAACTTGATATTGTAAATTTTCTGGCATAGTTTTTAATTGTGCGATTATTTGTTTAATAATTTGTTCGTCAACAGATGTCGTCATATTTTTCACTCTTGTTTTACAATCATTTGGGTATTCAGATTCAGATATTTGATATTGGTGCGTTACGTCGCGTAGTTTATTTATTTGTTTATTTTATAATCTTTTCGCGCTCCTAACGCACCCTACAGACTACATCTTTTTTCTCTTTCCCACTTCCCCCTGAGTACCAGGTAATCAAAACCCAGAACCCGCAATACTTCGTGGAAAATCTAGTGTTCACAAATCTTAATAATTTTATGTAACCTTTACAGACTACAATCTACAAGTCTCGACGCGAGGGAAGACACCCCCACACAAAACAATTCATAAAAACCACCCCATAACACCTACTATTTAACAATGGTGTATTCGGTAGGTGGCCCTCTGGTGCTTTTATATCATAAGTAACATCTGAGTAATACAACCAACTTCCTCCTTCTCTCCATCCTACTGTGTCTCCGAACTGTCTCCAAATTTCTTCATTATATTCTCTCGTTCCACCATAACCCTGATAAATCCGTTTCTGTACAGAAAACCCAAACTTACCATTACTGTATTTTACCCACAACTGGTCAATAGTTCGCAGGTCAGCACAGGGAAAATTATCAATATGTTCAACATCTAACCAACCTTCCTTTTCCCGGTTCGCAACTGCTAACATTACCCTTTCTGTTTCCTTATCCGCTTCTTTCCATCTTCCAGCTTTGAGTAAGTCACGTAGTTTTCTATAGTCCATTCCTACATCGGATTTTAATTCTACCTCATCATCACCAACACCAGGAAATAAACTCACCCATTCTTGCATAGTTTGGGGACGGTTTTGAGGTTCTAATTCTAAACCTTTAATAATTGCATAATTTAACTTTTCACTAATTCTGGAAGTTAACTCCTTGGGTTCAATTAAAGCACGGTTTGTCATTTTCCGAGCTAAGGAAGAAATGGGAGTATCTCCAGTCACTAAATAAAACAAAGAAGCTGCAAGGGTGTAAATATCTAAAGTTGGTAATTTTTCCGTTTCTAACATTTGTTCCCAAGGTGCAAAAGCTAGATTCCCGTTTTGATTGATGCTTTGACTATTTACATTTCCCGCTAAACCAAAATCTATTAAAACTACAGTATTGCTATTTGCTCTTAAAATCATATTACCAGGATGTGCGTCCCGGTGAATAATTCCTTGTTGATGACAAATAGATAAAGCCTGGGCAATTTGGGTGATATAATCAATGGCAACTTTTTCTGATAAAATACCCTTTTCTTGAATCAAATTATATAAATTTTCACCCTTCACAAAATCCATGACTAAACATGGTAAATTATCCTCTTCAAAAAAGTCTATAATTCTGACTATGTTGGGATGATGATTTTGAGTAATTTCTGCTAATATTCTTCCTTCCTTGCGAAAACCTTTAACGTATTTGGGATAGTTTGCATCTTTCTGTAACCGACTATTGGGAGTTTTGATAACAACGGGAAAATTCAAATCTCGGTGTTTAGCTTTAAAAGTGACACCAAAACCCCCACCACCTATTTCTGCTTCTACTACAAAGTGGGGACGTTGTTTTAAATATTGACCTGGTTGTAACATTATTCAAGAGGATGGGTAAAAATATGTATATTGTTTAGTATATCTGGTATTGTCTGATAGCGAAGCGTGGCGTAGCCATATCAGGATAACCAGGATTTGAGGATTTACAGGATAAAATATAATATACTGCGAAGATCCCCGACTTCTATGATAATTGATTTTGATACAGGATAGGTGATAAAATAAGTCGGGTATCTGAATGTCTCACGCAAAGAAGTAAAGAAATAATCTGTTTAACATCCGCGTTTATCTGCGTTTATCTGCGTTGAATTGTCAGAATCAGGATTTCCAGGATTTAAGGATTTATGGCTAACGCCACGCTACGCGAACAGGATGTGATTTAATGATTGTTTGTCGGGAAGTTAGGGATTTTTCAGGATGTTTTTAAATGATTATTTTTGAAGAATTTAAACCATCGAAAAATTACCATCCTGTCAATCCTATAATCCTGAAAATCCTGATTCTGACAAATACAAAATTAACCACCAAACCAACAAACCAACTATCTAAAAATTACCATCCTATCAATCCTCAAATCCTGGATATCCTGATTCAGACAAATTAAATCAATTAACTATCACTTTGACATTTTCTCTACAATCTTCTTCACTTCATCAATACTTAAATTCAAAACCTGAGCAATTTGTTCTTGACTTAAACCCAATCCTACTAAACCAGGAACAGCATCTAATTTAGCTTTGAGTTCTCCTTCTTCTCTACCTTCTTCTCTACCTTCCTCCTTACCTTCCTCTCTACCTTCTTGTTTAGCTTCTTGATAAAATCTGGTTTGTTTTAAATCACTTAGTCCAAACATTGATTCTATTTCCTCCCTATTCATTCTTGGAAATTTGTAAATTAAGATGGTCTCGATGATTTCTAATATTTGTTGTTGTTTTGGCTGAGACTTGACCTCTTGTTTGGTACGATCAATTAATTCCCTAGCTGGAGCAATAGCTGTTTCTTCATTAGTGATGATTAGTTTAATTGTAGCAACCCCAATGGGTAATGATGTTGTTTCTTCAATCTCATCTAAATAAATTACCCTCACTCTTTGACTCAGGAAAAATTCTTCATAGTGTTTAATATCACCTGTGTCTATACTGCGAGTCGGGTATATAACTACTCCTTTCCAATTATTGTTAGGTTTATTTTGACGGATATAAATAAATACTTCTGCAAACAGTCTATTGTAAAGGTCTTCATCTAGCTGAAATTGCACCTCTAGGAAGTAAATGGGGTTGTCTGTGGTTTCGTGAGGTAAGAAAACCCCATCTATTCTAAAAGCTGTTTGTTTAACTTCAATAGATGAAAACTCATAATTTTCGGCTAGTTCGGGAGATTGACCTATGAGTTCAAAAAAAATACTTGGTATTTCTTGAAATAAGCGGTAAAATATCGTATCTGTTTTCATTAATTTGATATTAATATTTTTGGGTGGTATTTTGCCGCCCTTTTTTTATTTTATCATCACCAGATTCAGATACTAAATTAACATCCTGTCAATCCTCAAATCCTGGACATCCTGATTCTGACAATTACTAAATTATTAAATTATTAAATAAACGCACCTTGCCAAAAAAGCCAAAGTGCGATCGCAAATTCCATTTCTGGAAATACACAAGGGCAGGCAAAATGCCCACCCCACAAAAATTGTCATAAATTAGTAGTCTAATTGCGGTGATTATTACCGTAATGAACCCTAGTACCAGCCCAAAGTAACTTCTCGCGCAAGGTTTGATAGTAGGAATTATTAGCCCGCAACACAATAAACTTAGCCATACAGTCAGCCGTGCGGATATCAACACGATGCCCAGGCCAAATAGAAGTAGACAAAACCCCATCCATCCATAACTTCGTACTTAAATCATAATCCCCCAAAGGCCAAATACTAATCACCGAACCAGGGGGTAAAATTAAAGGACGACTGGAAAGACTCATAGGACAAATGGGAGTGATGGTAATAGCCTCCATGCCATCGTGCATAATTGGACCACTGGCAGAAACTGTATAACCAGTTGAACCCGTAGGAGTAGATACTATTAAACCATCCCCTACATACTGATCAACCACCTCACCATCAATTTCCATTTCCAAAATTGAGGTAATCATCCTATCAGCAGAAGCTGGTTTCACACAAAACTCATTTAAAGCCAGGTAATCTTCCGTTACCGGTTCTAAATTTGTCCGATGTCCTTCATACACAGCCGCTTGTAGCATCATTCGCCGCTGAATTGCATAGTGGTCATCAAACAACCGATCCCAGACCTTTTCTGGTTCTTGAAATTCGTCCACAGACTCAGTTAAAAAGCCCAAATGGCCTCCCACATTCACCCCTAAAATGGGGATACCAGCTGGGGCTAAATGTCTAGCACTGGTTAAAACCGTACCATCGCCACCAAGTACCAAAGCTAAATCAATGGGTTGGGTAGCGGAAGCCAAAAACACAGGATAGGGGTTGTCCTTGGGTCCACTAGGCCCTACCAAAACTTGGCAATTGCGGGCTTCCAATTGTTTAGCGCAGAGTTCAGCCCAGCGTTTACTCTGAGAATCTCGCGCTTTATATGCAATGATTACCTGGTTTAATTGCACGCACTATTACCACTTGAGGAGATTAAACTGCTCCATGTCAACGGTATCACGGTTACGATAAATAGCCAGTACAATCGCCAACCCTACCGCTGCTTCAGCAGCTGCCACGGTAATCACAAAAACTGTGAAAACCTGACCTTTAATTAATGTTGAGTCGAGGAAGTTGGAAAATGCCATTAAATTCAAATTAACAGCATTGAGCAACAACTCAATAGACATTAGTACCCGTACCGCGTTACGGCTGGTAATTAAACCATAAATACCAATGCAAAACAAAGCTGCTGCTAGTAATAAGAAGTATTGAAGTTGCATAATTTGGTGATTAGTGATTAGTGATTGGTGATTGGTGATTGGTGATTAGTGATTGGGTTATTTATCCTCCCCATCTCCTATTCTTCAGTTCCAGTGCCACTAGAAACTAATTCTCTAGGGCGTTCTGGTAAGGTTAAGATAGTTTGAGAAGAGTTGACTTCATCTGGTAAGTATTCACGACGTGCGAGAATAATTGCTCCTACCATTGCCATTAGCAACAATACAGAAGCTAATTCAAAGGGCAGCAAAAAGTCGGTGAAGAAATGTTCACCAATGACAACTATGGAATTTTGACCAGCTATAGGTGCAGTGGAATAGACCCAAGGTGTTGCTACAACCATTGTGCTTAACAGGGCAAATAGTCCTAGACTAACTACACCTGTAATAATTTTTCGCACTCCAGCGCTAGGTAAAGGGGAAAAATCCTGGCGTTTGTTTACCAACATGATGGCAAATAAAATCAAGACGTTAATCGCGCCGACATAAATAAGTATCTGTGCAGCGGCGACAAAATCACCATTTAGCAATAGGTAAAGTCCCGCCATGCTGATGAATACACCACCTAGCAAAAAAGCGGAATAGACGATGTTAGAAAACAACACTACACCTAGTGCTGCTGCAATCATCATCACGCCTAAAATGCCAAATGAAACAAGTTGTACTCCTTCGGCTAAATTCACTTTTTTCGATCCTTTTGATGTTTGATAGATACTGATTGGTAATTGGTAATTGGTAATTGGTAATTGGGAAAAACGATTTATTACCTATGACCCATTACCCATTACCATTACCACTTTCTACTAAGTCTTCTGGACGAGAACCAGCACGGGGAGCGTCTGCGGGAACTCCATGGGGTTCTGTTACACCTGCTGGTAGATAAACAAATTCGCGCAGTGGTGTCACCATTGGATCGTTTGTGACTTTGTAAGGTAATCTGCCTAGAGCTACGCTATCGTAGTTTAGTTCATGGCGATCGTAGGTAGAAAGTTCGTATTCTTCTGTCATGGATAGACAGTTAGTTGGACAGAATTCTACGCAGTTACCACAGAAAATACAAACTCCGAAATCAATACTGTAGTGTTTGAGTTTTTTCTTCTTGGTGGCTTTGTCCATTTCCCAATCAACTACAGGGAGGTTAATAGGACAAACACGTACACAAACTTCACAAGCTATACACTTGTCAAATTCGTAGTGAATTCTTCCCCGAAACCGTTCCCCAGGAATCAGTTTTTCGTAAGGATATTGTACGGTTATGGGACGACGCTGCATGTGGTCAAAGGTGACAGATAGACCTTGTCCAATGTAGCGGGCTGATTGTACTGCTTCTTTGGCGTAATCACCAACTTGTTTGAGGAACTTTAGCATTTTTGTATGTCTCTTCTCTAATCTTGTTGGGTGATAGGTAATTGGTAATTGGTAATTGGTAATTGGTAATGGGTAATTGGTAATTGGTACAACTATTACCCTGTCAACTGTCAACTGTCACCTGTCACCTGTCACCTGTCACCTGTCACCTGTCACCTGTCAACTGTCAACTGTCAACTGTCAACTGTCACCTATTAACCACCGAAGGCGAAGGGAAAGGCTAATTTGAGGGCTGCGGTTAACAGAAGATTAACCAAGCCAACTGGTAGTAAGAACTTCCATCCTAAATCTAACAGTTGGTCAATTCTTACCCGTGGTACTGTCCAACGAATGAGGATGGCGAGAAATACTAGGAAGTAGGCTTTAAGTACGGTCATTGTAATACCTAAAGCGGCTGCAACTACTTGGATGATGGGGTTGTTGATGCTTAATCCTAGTGAGTCACTGAGCATTTCTACAGGGATGGGAGAATGCCAACCGCCTAAGTATAAAATTGCTACGAGGAGGGAGGAAAGGATCAGGTTAATGTAAGAACCTAAGTAAAATAATCCAAATTTCATCCCTGCGTATTCGGTTTGATATCCGGCGACGAGTTCTTCTTCTGCTTCTGGTAAGTCAAAGGGTAGGCGTTCACATTCTGCTAAGGCTGCAATCCAGAAGATGATGAAGCCTAGTGGTTGTCTCCACACGTTCCAACCTAAAATACCAAAGTTGGATTGTTGGTTAACGATGTCTACGGTGCTGAGGCTGTTTGACATCATGGCGATCGCCAATACACTCAGCGCCAATGGTATTTCATAACTAATTGATTGTGCTGCTGCCCGCAAACCACCCAAGAGGGCGTATTTATTATTAGAGGCGTAACCTGCCATTAATAAGCCTATGGGCTGAATGCTGGATAAAGCAATCCACAAGAATACCCCCATACCCACATTGGTAATCACGATATTCTCCCCAAAGGGAACGATCAAAAATGATAAAAATACCGGAATTACTACAATTACTGGACCAAGGGTAAACAGCCATCTGTCTGCTTTGGCGGGTACGATGTCTTCTTTAAAGATTAATTTCAGACCATCGGCTACTGGCACTAACAAACCAAATGGCCCTTGATATTCAGGCCCAATCCGTTGTTGTGCAGCCGCAGAAATTTTCCGTTCTAACCAGGTAGCAACCAGCACTCCTACTGTTGCTCCTATTAGCATCAGAATCATTGGCAATGGCATCCAAAGCGCTTTGGCTGCCCCTGCTGGTATTCCTAAATCCTTGACGGATTCAATAAAAGTTCCTTGGAGGTCAATTCCTGCATTCATGTTTGCTACTCTTTTAAGTCGTCAAGTCATTGTGAATTACAACTATTATTTGAGTTAATATCTGTAAATTCACTGGTTGAGAATCTCTGTTGAGATGAAGCCTAGTTGTAGATTTGTTGCCAATTCATGAGTTTAGTATATCGTTGGATGGTTTTCCCCTTTTGATCTAAGATGACAACTTCTACTTATGGTTGGGATTAGTGATTGGTAATTGGGCATTGGTGAAAATATTCTCCCCCTCTTCCCATCTCCCCAGAAAAATTATCCATAGAAAAATTTTGAAGACACGCCTGATCAAGCTGCAAGATGACAGTTATTAATCTGTCCACTTGAAGGGATGAATTCAAAATCTCAAATCTAAAATTGGGTACTTGTCAGCTAATCCCAGGGAAATACCACTTCAGAGTTACTTTTTGCCTATCAAGCTAATTAACGCTTTTCGATGGGAGTGTAAGTAACTTCATGAAGACCATTGTAAATTTGGGTTGGTCGGAAAATTCGGTTTTCTGCCAGTTGTTCCTTCCAGTGTGCTAACCAACCAGCTACACGAGCGATCGCAAATACTGGTGTAAACAAGTCTGTAGGAATTCCCATTTTCCTGTAGACTAAACCGGAATAAAAGTCAACATTAGGATAAATTCCTTTGCTGCCAACTTTTTCGGCCATTACCCGTTCCACTTCTTGGGCAATTTCATAATACTTGTCGTAGCCAAACTTCTCGAACAATTGTTCTGCCAAGCTTTGTAAGATGTTTGCCCGTGGATCTTTAACTTTGTAAACACGGTGTCCAAAACCCATGATTTTCGCCTTTCTTTGCAGACGATCTTCTAAGTAAGGACGCACGTTATCAACAGTGCCGATTTCTTCTAACATCTGAATTACTTCTTCGTTAGCACCACCATGAAGGGGACCTCCTAATGTACCTACGGCACTGGCAACTACAGCATAAGGGTCTGTCAATGTAGAAGCTGTTACCCGCGCACTAAAGGTAGAAGCATTCATTGTATGCTCAACGTGCAAAATCAAGCAGATGTCAAAAATCCTTGCTGCTAAAGGATCTGGTTCTTTTTCGTTGAGCATATACAGGAAGTTGGCAGCATAGTCTAAGTTATCCCGTGGTTTGACAGGATCATTGCCTCTCCGCATAAGTTCAAAGGCTGCCACCATTGTGGGGATTGTGGCCATTAAGCGCACTACTGCATCCCGAATGTAGACGGGGTTATGTAAATCCCGGCGGGAGTAAAATAAACCCAAGGCAGCGGCAGAAGCTTGTAGTGCATCCATTGGATGACCACTTTCGGGAAAACACTTCATCATGTCCCGAATGCGATATTTTAACCGTCTGTGGTAGCGAATTTCATGCTCAAATGCTTCTAGTTCTTCCTTGCTGGGTAATTGTCCCCAGATTAAAAGATAAGCAGTCTCTAGGAAGGTACTTTTTTCGGCTAATTCTTCAATCCGAATACCACGATACTCTAGTATTCCTTTTTGCCCGTCTACATGACTAATACTAGACTGGGCTGCGGGAATGCCTTCTAAACCAGGCTTGTATTCGCACAGTGTCATGGCTACACCACTTATTTTGTGAAATATCTGGACACATTAACTTACCAGAGATTATTATCACCATAACAGTAATCATTACTACAAACCACTTGATAAGAAGGGTTAAAAAACTGTTATAGCAGGTACTTGGGGGGTGTCAACCAGAACATTTGACTACGACCCACAGGAGAACCATCATCTGGTAGTTTTATTCCGATCATACCTGCTTTTTTAAGGATGAGTTGTTCTTTTGCTTCTCCCCAGAGGAGAATTTCTGCCCAGCTACTTAAACAAGGTTCATGGCCTACCAGTGCTAGTTGGGTGTTTTGAGGAAAGTTTCTGGGGTGAAACCAGTCTTCTAACCAATTATGAATGTCACCTGCAAAGGTGAGATGATCTGATATTTCTAATTGAGAACTCAGTCCGGCTGCAATAAGTATATCTGCTGTTTGATGAGCGCGGACAAATGGACTACTAAGAATTAAGTCAAATTTTAAGCCTAGTTTTACTAATCTTTGGGCTACTTTTTCGGTTTTTTGTCTACCTTCTTTGGTTAATTGTCGCTCTTCATCTTTTAATTCTGGTTGATGTTCTTCGGCGATGCCATGACGAATTAAATATAGTTGCATGATTCTCATACCATAATTACCTTTACAGCAAGAGGTTTATTGATAAGATGAATATCGCTCTTTCCAATTCACTTTCTTCTGTGCTAGAAAGATATCTTCAGATATATACTGTGGATTTAGTGAATTTTCACTAAGCATAGGATAATTGTCCTTATCATTGTCATTTTTCTCAGTAATCAGCCTCACCAGTTACTGGTAAGGTAATAAGTTTAAACCTTGAATAAATCTATAATCTCGTTGGTTTTTAGTGATAAACGGATAATTCCTGACTATTGCTGTAGCTGCTATTAGACCATCAGCAATTAATAAGCCATGACTTAGACGATAAGACTGCAATAAATCAACAGCTTTATCTGAAATTACCTCGTCAATTTTAATAATAAAAAACTGTTTCAGGAATTTTTCTAATGTTTGTAGTTCTGCTTTATTAGCACAACCAACCATTAGTTCCATTTGTGTGACTATACTAATTGCCAAGCTAGAATTTGCTTTCAAGTTTTGCAAACAGTTTATTGCTTCGATGACACCTCGACCAACATCAATAATAATATCAGTATCAACAATAGTTGAATTAGTCATGGGAGTTTTACCACTCATTTTCTCGAACATTACGCACCCAATCGTTGCTATCAGTTAAATCTTGACGTTCACTCCACATCCCAATAAATCCATCATTTATCAAATCATTATTTGGTGACTGAGTAGCAGTTTCAACTATTGCATATCTTTGTCGCAAAAAAGCAATAAAGTCCATTACTTGACGCTGTGCTTCAGCAGGAAGAGATACAAATTCGTTTAACAATTTTTGTTGTGTCATTGTACAGATTTATGTTAGTTGATTTAGCATCAAAATGCAAAACGTTGACGAATCAGTAAAGTATATGTTTATTATACTATCATACAGATATATTTTTGAATTTTGTATTTAATTAATATAATACACTTAACACAACCGGGGATTGATTCTAACCAATTACCAATTACCAAAATCATGCCTTTAATTATTGCTGGAGAACGTAGCGGAGTCGGGAAAACTACTGTCACCCTGACACTTTTATCATCCTTGTGTCGTCGTGGTTTCAAAGTACAATCTTTTAAGGTGGGACCAGATTATATTGATCCGATGTTTCATCAATATGTCACAGGTCTTCCTTGTCGCAATTTGGATGCGGTTTTAACTTCAGAAAGTTATATTCAAAAATGTTTTGAAATTCATTCTCAAGAATGTGAATATGCTTTAGTTGAGGGGGTAATGGGTTTATTTGATGGTGTGGGTAATTCATCAAATTTAGAACCTATTGATCAAATGGATTTTGCTAGTACCGCTCATGTTGCTAGATTATTAAATATACCTGTGGTATTAGTAATTGATTGTAGTCGTTTATCTGGTTCTGTAGCTGCGATCGCTCACGGTTATTGTAGTTTAGATGATAGAATTAAAATTGCTGGTTTGGTGTTAAATCGGGTGGGGAGTGATCGCCATTTATCTTTATTGAAAAAATCACTAAGAAAATTACAATTACCAGTTTTAGGTGTGTTGAGAAGAGAAGATAATATTAGTATTCCTGATCGTCATTTGGGTTTAATTCCTACTGGAGAATTACCAGAATTAGATAATATAATTAATCGTCTTGCAGATTTGGGTGATAGTTGTTTTGATTGGGAGAAATTATTACCACTTTTACAAGTAAGTGAATGTCTGTCTGAAGAGATTAATAATTTTCAGATTAACGAACCGCAGAGACGCAGAGAGCGCAGAGAAATACAAGATATAAAATCTAAGGTGAGAATTGCTGTTGCAAGGGATAAGGCTTTTAATTTTTATTATCAAGATAATTTAGATTTGTTGGAAGAATTGGGAGCGGAGTTAGTATTTTGGAGTCCTTTAAATGATTCTCAATTACCTTCAAATATTCAAGGAATGTATTTTGGGGGTGGTTTTCCTGAAGTATTTGCACAACAATTATCTGCAAATAATAACTTGATTAAAGAAGTAAGAAAGGCGATTTTATCAGGAATACCAACAATTGCTGAATGTGGTGGGTTGATGTATTTATGTGAAAATATTATTGATTTTGAAAATCAGGCTTGGTCAATGGTGGGAATATTACCCACGGATGCACAAATGGATAAAAGGTTAACTTTAGGATATCGTCGGGCGGTAGTTTTAGAAAATAGTTTTTTATTAAATTCAGGAACAAATATTTATGGTCATGAGTTTCATCGTTCTCATGTAATTACTCATCCTCAACAACCATTGTTTGATACTTATCGTTATGACTGCGAAGAAAATACAGGGTTGGAAGGATGGAATTTACCTCATGTTCATGCTTCTTATGTACATCAACATTGGGGAGAAAGTGTAGAAATTCCGGAAATGTTTTTACAAAAATGCCAAAGTTTTAAATCTACAGAAAACAAAACAGCTTTTTGATGGGGATTAAACCCCCATCTTTCGCTGATGAATTATGAGTTAATTATGGCGTTTTCATGGTGCGATTTTGATTCTGCCAAACTATTACTAAACTCATTTGCACGGGCGCTGGGAATTAATGTCCAACCAGCTTTTAAGAGTTTTTGATATGTTGCCCAACCTTTAGAACCACCGGGTATTTTATGATCTGGTACTGAAAATTGAGGAAACGCTGTGTAAGGTCGCCAAGGTTGACCTAGAGAAGTCTGCAAATGCAATATTTTCTCATCATCACCGCTAGACTTAGATAACCAGCACATTTGTCTATGCACGGTAAACTCCTTTGCGTTCAGCTAATTTTGGATAATCACAGGTTTTTATAAATACCTGTCAAAATTTTGTTAGGTGAATTACGACTTCAAAGATGAGGTCGAAATTAGATGATTTTATTGAATTAAGGTGAATTATTGAAGAAGACAAACTCCTATATTTAGTTGTCTGCAATGTAAGAAGATAAACAGAGAACAAAAAGGTTTGTTCTAGAAATGTTTTCCTGTGTTACAAGATTTGTTTTATGTTATCTTCGGTTTTTAGGATTGTATGTAACAAAAAATACAGTTTACAGAAATTTTAAAAAATACATCTATTAGTATCCCTTATACCCCACCCATTGAGTCACTTGAGACATCCCTTTCCAACCTAAAAATTTACCAATTGGTTCTGCACGTTGAATAGAAATCCTGGTAAAACTTCCTCCTACTTTTTCATACCATGCAAATAACGTTTTTTCTCCTTCCAAAGTCACAACATTAGCAACTATTCTTCCCCCAGTTCTTAAAGCATCCCAACATTGATCAAATAATCCTGGTGCTGTCACACCACCACCGATAAAAATAGCGTCAGGTGTGGGTAAATTTTGGATCACTTCTGTTGATTTTCCGGCAATGATTTGCAAATTTGGTGTACCTAAAGCAGTCGCATTATCAGTTATATAATTGAGTCTTTGATGATTTTTTTCAATAGCAATTGCCCGACATCTTGCATTACTCCTCATCCATTCTATAGAAATAGAACCACAACCAGCACCAATATCCCAAAGTAATTCTCCCGGTAAAGGTGCTAGAGTTGATAATGTTACTGCTCTAACCTCTCTTTTCGTTAATTGTCCATCATGGTGAAAAGCACTGTCAGCTAAACCGGGAAATCTTGATAAACCAATTATTCCCACATCGGCTATACACTCCACTGCAATAGTATTTAAAGTGGCTATTTCTGTTTGTTTCCAACTTTCTGCAATTTCTGTGAAAATTCTTTCATATTTACCACCCATTCTTTCTAAAACTGTAATTTTACTATTGCCATAACCGCGTTTATTTAAGATTTCCGCAACAATTCTTGGTGTATTTTTATCCTCACTTAAAATTAATAATTTTGCCCCGTGATAAATATAAGAATTTAGTAAAGAAACTGGACGACCACATAAACTTAAAGTTTCTACTTCTGTAAAATTCCAACCTAATCGAGAACAAGCTAAACTATAAGCTGAAAGTGAGGGAATAATAGTAATTTCATCAATGGGAATATGTCTAGTAATAGTTGCACCGACACCATAAAACATAGGATCGCCACTAGCTAAAATACATATTGATTTACCTTCATGGCGACGGTTAACAATTTCTTGAATGGAATTTTTAAAAGGAGATTTCCAACTAATTTTTTCTCTGTTATCTCCTGGGGGTAACATTGCTAAATGACGTTCTCCACCGATGATAATTTGCGCTTGATTAAGAATAGAAATGGCGATTTTACTTAATCCCTCAATTCCATCTTCGCCAATACCAATTATTGATAACCATTTTTGCATAATTCGTAATTTGTAAATAATTGATCCTCCCTCATTACTATACTCTGCATGGGAATGAGATATACAGCACTTACCGATCTTATAAGATACACATCTAGCGGGCAAGATGCCCGCACCACAAGAGTTTAATTATTCAAGTTTGTAGCTCATTTGAAATAAGTCGGCTGTATCTTCTATCTCCTGAAAATTAACCTATTAAGCGATAAATTCTTCCAGTTCAACAACACCTTTTGAACCATCAATTTTTACTTGTTGGCCATCTTGGAGGAGATAAGTAGCTCCACGGACATCCATGACTGCGGGAATACCATATTCACGGGCGACTATAGCACCGTGGGAAAGTTTACCACCTACTTCTGCTATGACTCCTCCGGCTCTAACTAGGATGGTTGCCCAGCCAGAATCGGTGTAAGGTACTACTAGAATGGTTGTTTTATCAATTTCCCCTACTTCTTGTAAATTTCTGACTACTTTGACTTGTCCTGTTACTTGTCCTTGACTGGCGGGAATACCTAGTAAAATATGGTCAGAGGTATCTATGGGGGTGGTGATGGGATGAGGGGGATTATTACCGTAAACTATGGGGGGAATTTCGATGATTTCATGATCTTGGAGAAATTGCGATCGCCTGTTTTCTAATAATTCAGAAAGTCTATTTCTCAATTCTGGATCGGCGTTTGCGGCTAACCTTCTAATTTCACCTAATTTTAAAAAGAAAATATCTCCGGTTTGTGACAATAAACCATCTTTTAACCAAATTTTTTCTAATACTAAAAATGTCCAGCGTAGTTCTGCTAATAACCGAGAATAAATTTCTGTAACTCGACCTTTGAGATCCACCCGACTTTGGACAAAACCCTGTTTACGTTTTCCTGAGTCTTGGCTATTTTTTGGTTCTTCTGCTTTGATTAACTGGATAAACAATTGTTTCACTAGGTGGGGTTGTTCTTTCCAGGTTGGTACAGAAATATCTGTTCCTACTTCACTTAAATAACCGTAATCTTCCATTATTTCGGCAAAATCATCTAGAATTATTTGCCCTTCTGGCGTTTCTCTTAACTGTTCAAAAACCTGATCTGGTTCAACTTCTGGTAATATTTCCTTCACATCTGCGGCTAAAATTCTTAGCGATCGCAATGAGGAAACTTCTGGGGTAATACTATGATCAATTTGCTCGTCTTTCACTCCAGAAATAGCTTGCCGAATCGCTGCACTCAAGGGTGACAAAATACTATAATAAGTTCCTTGGTTCAGTAAATCCAGAATTAAATCTACTCTACTTAATAACTGCGCTGGTGATAATTCTTCAATAATTTCATGGGCTAATTTTGTCAAACCGGGAATAAACCGTTTTCTATAATCTTGCTTAAATTCTGTTTCTAAGCTAATTTCTCGCTGCAATAATTTCGTTAGTCCTGGTAAATTTTCCCATGTAGAAGTTAGAGGTGGTTTACTCATTTTTGCGCCTCTAGTTAAAAACTCTAAACTTTCTGGCGGTAAACCCATTTCTAGAAACACTTCCCCTAAAAAAGTAGCGTTAAAATAGGCTCTGGAATAGTGCAGAGTTGCCATTTTGCTAAAGTCTAAATCACGGGTTTTTTCACCTAAAACTATTGTGAACAGTTCCCCCCACATCCCACAAGTTAAAGGTAAATTAATTGACCAAGTTAAAGGATGTATGACACCAGGAATAACTTCGGCGGCTATTTTCCTTGTCCAAATTGGTAATAGGGTGGTAATGGGTCGGGTTTGCAAGACCCAGAGAGTTTGTCCGTCATAACTCCACTCTACGTCTTGGGGTGTCCCATAGTAGCGTTTTTCTAATCTTCTGGCTAGGTAAGCTACTTGTTTAATTAATGGTTGGGGAATTTTCCCTTCTCCCTCAAATTTCACTGTGGATAGGTGATCTTCTCCCACTACAAACACTCGATATTGTTCTGGGGTAATTTTTCCCGATACAACTTGGGATGGACTTCCTGATACGGCTTCAATAACTATTGCATCACCTTGTTGGGAAATGGGATCACGGCTAAATGCCACACCGGAAAAGACACTCTGTACCTGGGCTTGGATTAATACGGCCATGGCGGCATCTTTCGCACCCAGATCACGCCGATATTGTACTGCTCCAGGATGATGATAGGATTCTCTCACTTGTGCGATCGCAATTTCTAATTCTTGCTTACTGGTAACGTTCAAAATTGTTTCATACTGTCCCGCCGCCGAAGCTTGTTCTGAGTCTTCCCCAATGGCGGAAGAACGTACTACTAAAGGTGATAATGGTGATGGTTGTAGGTAATCAATTAACATCCCTGGATCTTCAAAGGGTGCTAAAATCCATCCTTTGGGAACTGGATAACCCCAACGTTTAACTTGTGATAATGTAGCGGCTTTAGCTCCAAAGGTTTCTGGTTCTAAATCATCATCTAAGGTAATAATCGTTTGTTCACCACTGCTTAAATATTCCATCATCGGCTGGCTGTCTGTTTCTGCCTCTGCTACTGACAGATCCATATCATCGGGGATTTGCGTATAAATCCAACCAATTAATCCCGCTAATGTAAATGCAGCCACAATTCTAGGAAAATCATTAAAATGTAGGACAGCCACCAAGACGGGGAATAGTATCAACACCCCAAATTTGATCGCCTGTCGAGAACGCAGAACCAGAAAACCAGTAGCTGCTACTAAACTGACAAATATCGCAATCAGGGGATCATGAACTAAAAACCCCCACACTACGTTTGTTGTTCCCGCACCTCTACCTAAACCATATCTACCCACAACTAAGGCGATTAAGGCGATTAATTCCCAAAATGAGCCTTCAGGAAAGAAAATACGGGCAATTAATACCGCCGCAATTCCTTTCAATGCTTCTGACAACACTGCCAGAATACCTACTAATTTACCGCCGTGATAGAAGGCAGCGGAAACACTAATATTTCCCGTACCGATTTGCTTTAATCGCTGACCCTTGATAGCATAAGCAATCCAAGCAATTAACGGCATTGCCCCTAAGAGTGGGCAGGTAATTAAAATAACTAATAAACCCCAAAGCTCAAACATTTATTTTTGATTGCGAATTTTAGATTTTTCTTTTATGTGACATATTCCCACACTTCTCTATTTGTGAGTGTGGGTTTTTCAAACAATTTGTCTGTGGTTTTAACTTTTTTTTATAATTAAGTTTAATACAACATATTGTTGGTAAATGAGGTACAAATCTTAATCACAAATCTTTGCACCAAAAGATTTTTACTGCTGATAGCTGACTGCTGACTGCTGATAGCTGCTGTATTTTTAATTTTTTTATGGTTTTAAGTACCTGGGCAAAATTAATTGCACATTTGGGAAAACAATAGAAATCTCTGTATCTCTTGTCTGTCACCTGTCACCTGTCACCTTCCCTAAATATGAAATTTATTTTGCACGACTACTTATTTTATGATTTGATGGACACTGAGCAAGTTTGGAAAACCTTGTTGCTAGTGTCCTGGAAATTAGCTAGTAATTTTAGCTTAGTGCATAAGCAGACTGCAATGCCCATAGTATGAGTAATGCAATAGAACCCAAAACTACCACAGTGGAGATTGTGACTACTTTTGGTGAATCTGCACCTTCAAATTTCATAATTCCGCGATTTAAGTCGGACATACCTTTGTAAGCCTCCTTGATAATAGTTTCACTTTATTCCGATTTGATTGTAATCTTTCTGTAGGCTAATAATGTTAAATCCACACTATTATTTACTTTAAGCTTTGCAAAGTTTTCTCATATATTGGCAACAGGTGACTGGTGACAATTATATAGATAGATCAAAGTTTTAAGTTTTTCCTAATTACGAATTATTAATTAAAAATTTTAAAATAGTATAATTAAATACTGTGATTTACATTTTGATTATATATGAAAACATTAGTTATGGTGATTTTGGCGGTAGTTGTGGGATTGGTAGTAGCAATAGAATTGATACTGCGATCGCTGTTTGGTTTTGGCAATCCTTTAATCTATATCGGTGACGAAGATATTGGTTATTTACTAGCACCAAATCAACGCACTAAACGTTTAGGTAATCGCATTGAAATTAATGAATATTCTATGCGAAGCGAACCCATACAAAAAACACCTCCACCCTCTACGTTAAGAATTTTACTGGTAGGTGATTCTATTGCTAATGGAGGTTGGTGGACTGATCAACAAAATACCATCTCTAATTTAATCATGACTTCTTTGCAACCCCAGAGTAATTACCAGCAAATAGAAGTGTTAAATGCTTCTGCTAATTCCTGGGGTCCGAGAAATGAATTAGCTTATTTACAGAAGTTTGGTAATTTTCAAGCTCAAATTATCGTGTTATTAATTAATACTGATGATCTGTTTGCTACTACACCTACTTCTTTACCTGTAGGACGTGATCGCAATTACCCAGATCGTAAACTACCTTTAGCAATTTTAGAAGTGATCCAGCGTTATTTAATTAAACAAAAACCAATCCCAGAATTAGCAGCAATTCAAAAGGAAGGAGGCGATCGCGTCGGTATTAATTTAGCAGCTATTGCTAAAATTCAAGATTTTGCTCAGGAAAATAACAGTAAATTTCTACTGGTAATGACTCCATTATTAAGAGAGATTGGTCAACCAGGCCCCCGTGATTATGAAATTGTCGCCCGTCAAAGATTGAATGATTTTACTCAAAAACAACAAATTAAATATGTTGATTTTCTAGTTGAATTAAACTCAATAGAAAACCCCCAAAGTGCGTACCAAGATAATATTCATTTTAACTTAAAAGGTAATCAATTAGTAAGTAAAGTGATTGAGCGATCGCTGATAGAAATTATGGAGAATATTTCCCAACCATAATTATTAGCTAACCACGGAGAAAGAGAAGATTTTTTTAGATTCTATATTTCTAAGTATATTTCCAATTTTCTCTAATCCAAATCGCTAAACCTCCTCCCCTACCACGGGCTGCGATGAAGTCCTCAGTAACTAAAAAGAAGGCGAAAAATGCCTGTTTTGCTAGAGGTTGCTGATAGAAATTCTCTGATTTATTGTTACCTGAGCGAATTTCTTGATTATAAACCACACGATTAAATAAACTAATTTCCATCTGGGTAAAATCAAATGCCAAAAGATTTTTTTTACCAGGATATTTAGCTGGGCCTGTTAGTTGTAATGATATTAATCCTAGTTTTACCTGATTGGCAACTTTACCTTGATCAGAAATTTCTTCTCCTATGGGGCTAAAAGATATCTGAATTTTCGCCAATTTTGGCACGTAAAAACCCTTACCTAAAATAATTCCTCCGCGCTGTCTGACTTTTTTTGTTCCCGTTGCAAAACAAAGTCGCCATGTACCCATTAATGAATCAAAAGGATAATTCAGACGTTGTTGTTTAGCTACTTTTTCTGCTATTAATAAAGCATCTACTACTACCTCAGCAGTAGGGGTTTTATTTCCCTCTCGATATGCAGCAGCAGTTTGGGTTAAGGTAGTGAGAAAATTAGCAGTATTGGTAGATGTTAAATCAGTTGTCATGTTAATAGTTCTATTTTTATTCTGAATATTGCATATAGTTTAACCGATTTACTGAGATTATATTAAGTTAAATATCTTTTTAATAATAAAACATTCAAAAGCCCAAAATATTAATCACAATAGAACTACCCAATGATCTTTTGTGTGGTTTGAGGAGTATTAAAATCACCCATAGACATAAAGAGGTGAAATATGGATATTCAAAGCTTATTAAGGGAATATAAATCAGGAAAGCGGAATTTTAAAAGAGCAGTTCTGCATCAAGCCAAGCTCACAAAAGCTAATTTAATTGGTGTCAATTTATCAGAAGCAGATTTGAGTGGTGCGGATTTAAGTAAAGCAAATTTGAGTAATTGTCACCTCAAAAGGGCAAATTTAACCAATGCTGATTTAAATGGGGCAAATTTGCAAGGTGCAAACTTGAGTGAAGTAAATTTGATTGGTGCTGACTTAACAAAAGTCAATTTCCAAGCAGCTAATCTCAGTCATGCAGATTTACGTGGTGCAAATTTAACCTTGGCTAATTTACGAGGAGCAAATCTCAGTGGTGCAGATACAAGCGGTGCTGATTTCAGTGGTGCTAATCTTCAAAAAGCCAATTTAACTGGTAGTAATATTGAAGAATCTGAACTAAAAGATGCAGATTTAACTAACGTCATTATTTCTGAACCAGAAATGACCGAGGAAGTTCTGCATATAGGCTTATCCCATACATGGATAACATGGGCTGGAAGTTGTTGATTTTTGGGGAAATGGGCAGGTTTTCAGTTATCTTTTTTCACCTGCACCAATCCCCAATCTCTAATAAACTAGAGGCGTTACACCGCGCATTGCTCTTAAAGAATTTATACAAGCTGGACAGTCACAGCCAAACAAATCTATTGCTTTGTCGCTTTCTTCAACACTGAATTTTAACATCGTAATGTCATCAGGTTTATCAAAATCTTCAGGTTGAGTTTGATATTCTGGAATTCGCGCTAACACAGAAGCTCTAGCACAGACTAAACCCACTTTGTGTTTATTGCGAATGCAAGACAAATTATCTTGAGTTTCGGCGGCGTTTTTAACGTTCGTTTCTGATGCTTGAGCTTGGTTAACCATTACTCCCATTGTCAATAAGGAACTAATCAACACAGGAGAAGAAAGCAAGCTGAGTATAAATTTGTTCATTTTTTTATTCATCTGTTTCCTTTATAGATATCCTTTCTTGAATACTCAAGATAAACGATAAAATCTTTCAATTCAAGTCAACAGACATCAGGAATACAATCAGGTGACAGGTGACAGAGATATACAGCAATTCCCGCTATTAAGCGGTACAATAGCAGCAATTAGTAAACCAGTTTTTTAAATGTTAAAGAACTGTTGCACCTACCGCTTTAATCATTGGTACAATTGATGCTAGTTTATGAGTAGGTAAAATAAGTATGATAATCTGTGATTGTGTCATACAACCACACAATTTTTGCTAAAGGAGAACACAGTGACAAGGGAATCAAACACATCAACAGGCTTAGTTGAAGAAACCCAGGATATCAGTGAATATGTAGCTCATCTACAGTTACACATGACTCTTCAAGCTCGCAATCTGGTTCCAACACTTAAACCAACACAAGAAGATAGTCGTCAGGAACTACTTCATCAAACCCAAGCCTATTTTGAAAAGTTTGTTTCTCGACAAGGTTTATAGAGTTTAAAAAAGTATAAAAAATTTAAACAAAAAACAAAAGTGCAAAGTTCCCTGTCCTCTTGAGGACAGGGATGAATAACTATTAAAAACAAATAAAAACAAAATGTACTCAAAAAACCATAAAATAGCTATAGATGTGATGATTTTTATATAGTCAAAACTTATAGTTACTATAGACTCCCTCGATGTTTAGTTACCAAAATCACTCTTTTGGAACAAAAGTTAAGACTAAAAAGCCTTTAATATTAAGATTATAGTAGTACCTCCCCAAAGGCAGCTAGTAAATGCTCAATGGCAGCTTGAATCAAAATGAATTCATTAATTTCTCGAAATCCCAACATCATCATTCGCCCTGTACAATATCGTGATTTAGACGGTATTGAACAGCTAACTCAAGATTCTTGTACAGATATTTCTTCCAAGGGCAGCTTTTTTACCATAGAATGGCTACGCCACTGGTTCGGGGTACTGAAATTTTTGAGTTGGTTTCCTAACCCATTACAATACCGCTTCTTTGGGTTTGTCGCCGAACAAGGGCGGATGCTGTTGGGAATGATTCAAGTGTCACCATTTAACCGTACCCGCAGCACCTGGCGAATTGACAGGATCATGTTAGACCGTGCTGTGGATAAACAAGGTGTGGGTTCACAACTACTGCGGCATTGCTTTGAATCAATTTTAGAAGCCCGTACTTGGTTACTAGAAGTTAACGTCAACGATGTTGAAGCCCTATCCCTTTATCGGCAAAACGGGTTTCAGCGATTAGCAGAAATGACATACTGGGAAATCAGCCCAGATTTGCTGTTACAGTTGGCACAAACTGAACCGGATTTACCTAATCTTTTACCAGTTAGTAATGCTGATGCGCCATTACTGTATCAATTAGACACAGCATCTATGCCCCCTCTAGTACGTCAGGTGTTTGATCGTCACACTCATGATTTTAAAACCAGCGTGTTTGGTGTTCTCTGCGATGCTTTCAAACAATGGTTAACAAAAACCGAGATTGTCAGCGGTTATGTGTTTGAACCCCAGCGCAAAGCAGCCATTGGTTATTTTCACGTACAACTTGACCGTAAAGGTAAAAATCCCCATATAGCAACTTTGACAGTTCACCCAGCTTACACTTGGTTGTATCCAGAATTGTTATCTCAACTAGCTCGCATTGCTCAAGATTTTCCTCAACAAGGACTACAATTGGCTTCTTCCGATTATCAGCCAGAACGGGAAGAGTATTTAGAAAGAATTGGTGCAAAGCGCATAGAACATACTTTAATTATGTCGCGCTCAGTTTGGCATAAAATTCGAGAATCAAAATTTGTTTCCTTAGAAGGAATTCAATGGACAGAAGTCCTCCAAGGACTACAACCAGCACGGAAACCCGTTCCTGGTGGGATGTCATGGCTACCAAAAGAACAGCACAGACCAGACCTACCAGCACCCAATAATTCGGAAATTGTTGCTTTTGGTCATCATCACGATACCTCTCACAAATCTCAACAGGTAGATACACAGGAGGAAAACAACTAGGGTGATACCTCAGCAGCAATCAAAATTTATCTCCGCTTTGGGTTTAGATGTGGGTAGTAAACGCATTGGTTTGGCAGGGTGTGATGGGACTGGCTTGATCGCAACTGGCTTAGTCACAATTGAGCGTAAATCATTTAAAGAGGATGTGGAAAAAATACAACAGATAGTGAATGAGCGCCAAG
Source organism: Okeanomitos corallinicola TIOX110 (assembly GCF_038050375.1). Classification (NCBI taxonomy): domain Bacteria; kingdom Bacillati; phylum Cyanobacteriota; class Cyanophyceae; order Nostocales; family Aphanizomenonaceae; genus Okeanomitos; species Okeanomitos corallinicola. The sequence continues at coordinate 3,871,992 of NZ_CP150886.1, forward strand.
TGCAAATTCTAGTTGTAGGTTTACCATACTCCATGGATGGTTCTTTGGGCTTTCAGGCTCGTCATGTACAGAAATTTACCAACAGGCTGTCCCAAGCTCTACAACTACCCGTCGAATATGTAGATGAACGATTAACTTCTTTTCAAGCAGAACAGATGCTAATTGCAGAAAATCGTTCTCCTTCTCGTCACAAAGGTTTGATAGACCGTAAAGCCGCAGCTTTGATTCTGCAACAGTGGCTTGATACTAGGCGTATTAATACTAAAATTTCAGCAGAATTTTTTGAAGATTGATACCTTTTCACATGGTATCCTGAAAACTGTTACTCAATTGTATATCTAGCTTTTTAGTTGACATTTACTGTTATCAAACAGTTAAATGAAACTCGTAGGTTTGAGTATTGATAAATTTAGATAATGTGACTATGTATTCCTCTGGATTCCCTGAAGAAAATGACCGTGACGACGCTACTGCTATCACTTTAACAGATGAAAAGGAGCGGACTCTTGAATGTTATGTTGAGCATTCCCTTTCTGTGAATGGACAAGAATATGTTTTACTTTTACCTGTTGATTCTCCCATAGAAATTTTTGCTTGGCAGGGTAAAGGAGAAGAAGAAGAAGCTATTTTGGTAGAAGATGATGTCGAAATTGATGCTGTTTTTAGTACCGCTCAAGCAGTTCTTTCTGAGCAAAATTTGATGATTAAAAATACTGCTTATGCTTTGACAGTAGCAGGTGAATTGCCGCCAGTGGAAGAGTCAGAAATTTTCACCTTGGAAATTGAAGATGAAGAAACAGAGTTAGAACCGGAGCAGTTACAGCTACTGACTAATTTTTACCATCAAGATCAAGAGTATTCTATTTATACTCCCTTAGACCCGCTACTATTTTTTGCTCGGATCACTAACACAGGTAAACCTGAATTACTATCTCCTGAAGAATTTCGTCAAGTGCAACCACTTTTGGAGGAACATCTGTTCAACCAGGTTGAATAGTTAATATAGCAGGTAACAGGTAACAGTGATAAAAGCTTGCAAGAGGTTGTAAATTAGAAATTGCATTATATAACAGTCGAAAAGACGATTAAGATATTAACTGATGATAAAACTCAGAGCCTAAAAGTCTTTTCGTCCTTTTACCTGCTATCAGTGACTAACTAGGTGTCCTGCTGGAAAACTGGAGGTATGATTGCAAATTATGAAAGCTTGGACAAATCTCTTACAGCCTGACTTGATTTTAGATGGCTCAGTGCTGACCTTAACACCAGATATTGTTAAACAGCATGGATTAAAAGGGTTAGTTTTAGATGTAGATGACACCTTAGTCCCAGTGACAGTAAGTGCTGCTTCTCTAGAACTACAACAATGGGTAGCAGAAATACGTATTTATACTGATTTATACTTAGTAAGTAATAATCTTAGTGAATCCCGTATTGGTAGTATTGCTAGTTCCTTGGATATACCTTATTACTTAGGTGCTGCTAAACCCTCACGGCGTAAAATTAGGGCTGCACTTCAAGCCATGAATTTACCTGCAAATCAGGTGGCCATGGTAGGCGATCGCCTATTTACCGATGTGATAGCAGGCAATCGTTTAGGAATGTTCACTATTTTAGTTGAACCAATTGTTCATGGAGATACGGTTTTGCGTTCTCATCCCATCCGTAATTTTGAAGTTTGGGTATCAGAAATATTGGGTGCTTCGATCACTCCTAGATACACAAAAGTTAACAAAAATTGATGAATCAATAAAAAAGTAAATCTAAAGAAATACTTAAGAAATCTCGAACTTTTGAAGAAATCGGAGATTATAAGCATTAGTAACATGAGGTCAAGCAAATAAAGACCTTAACTAATAATAAGCAAATATAAAACCGTACAGCGTCAACCTTCACTATAGAGGGATTGGCGCTGTACAATTTTTTAGGCATTGACAAGGGACAAGAGACAGGTAAGAAAAGAAGCAGGAAACAAATGGCAACTGACTAATAACCAATGACTAATAACTAATAACTAATAACCAATGACTAAAACAATAGTTGTTAAAATCGGAACTTCTAGCCTGACACAACCAGAAACAGGACAATTAGCCCTTTCTACCATTGCATCTTTAACAGAAACCCTTTGTAATTTAAGAAACCAAGGACATCAAGTAGTTTTAGTTTCCTCCGGTGCTGTCGGTGTGGGCTGTGCGCGACTGGGTTTAACAGAACGTCCCAGAGCGATCGCCCTCAAACAAGCAGTAGCAGCCGTTGGACAAGGTCGCTTAATGCGTATTTATGATGACTTATTTACAACATTACAACAACCCATAGCCCAAGTATTATTAACTAGAGCAGATTTAGTACAACGTAGCCGCTATCTTAATGTTTATAATACCTTTCATGAATTATTAGGATTGGGAGTGATTCCCATAGTTAATGAAAATGATACAGTAGCAGTAGAAGAACTGAAATTTGGCGATAACGATACCCTCTCTGCTCTGGTTGCCAGTTTAGTAGAAGCAGACTGGTTATTTTTACTGACAGACGTTGATAAACTATATTCAGCAGATCCCCGGACAGTACCAGATGCTCGCCCCATTAACCTAGTCAGCAACATAGAAGACTTGCAAATTCAAACTGGGGGAAAGGGTTCACAGTGGGGTACTGGGGGGATGGTAACAAAAATATCTGCTGCGAGAATTGCGATCGCCGCTGGAGTGCGAACCGTCATCACTCAAGGACGTTCTCCTCATGACATCGAAAAAATTATTCAAGGGGAAGCAATAGGAACACATTTTGAACCCCAACCAGAACCCACATCAGCCAGAAAACGCTGGATAGCGTATGGTTTAGTTCCAGCAGGAAAATTATATTTAGACGATGGGGCAATTCACGCCATTTCTGAAGATGGAAAATCCTTATTAGCAGCAGGAATTAAAACTATAGAAGGGGAATTTGACAGCCAAGAAGCAGTGCAATTGTGTGATATTAACGGTCATGAAATTGCTAGAGGATTAGTGAATTATAACAGTGAAGAATTACAAAAAATTCGTGGTTGTCATTCACGGGATATTCAGGGGATTTTAGGTTATGTAGATGCAGATACCGTTATTCATCGGGATAATTTGGTTTTAATTTAATATAGAAAAGTAATCATAAAATCCTCTAATTCTTTGAGAAGTCAGGGATCTATATTTAATGATTTGGTATGATAAAATTAAGTGTATCACTAGGGAGAGTGAAAATATTATGACTCAAGCCTTAGAAACTTCTATTATTTTACCAGAAGAAGAACAACGCTTCTACCGTCGGGGAGTTAGTTGGGAAAAATTTCAAGCAATTCAAAATAGCTTTGAAAATGTGCCAGGGGTGCGTTTATTTTATTGCGAGGGAGTTTTAGAAATTGTGGGTGTTGGTAAAGCGCATGAATTTATAACATCTTTAATAGGTTTGTTACTGGCACAGTATTTTTTAGCTAAAGAAATTGAATTTTTCCCCAGTGGTAGTTATTCGCAGATAATTCCTGGTGTAGTTGAGTATCAAGCAGATTTATCTTATTGTTTGGAAACAGATAAAGAGCGACCAGATTTGTGTATTGAAGTAGTGATTACTAGCGGTAGTCCTATCAAATTACAGAAATACAAATTAATGCAAGTTCCCGAAGTTTGGTTTTGGGAAGATGGCACACTTGAGGTTTATTGCTTGCGAGAAGCAGAATATGAGAAAGTTAGTAATAGTGAATTATTACCAGAATTAGATTTATCGGCTCTCCTAGACTAGATATGACCATTTAACACTTAATACTTGGTTAAATTCATTATGTAACAAGAGATTCAATAAAATCAAAATAAATTTTTATTAAATCTATTGTTTTGGATTGATGGAATCATTGTATAGTAATTGTTTTAGCCGTTATTTTTTATTAAATTACCATAACCACTCTACGAGAGCCGATTTATCTTTATTGAGTCGTTGTTTGTTATTATCTTCACCCTTGGAAGCAGTTAGAGAATTTCGTCAGGGGATTTGAATTTATGATGAAATTTCCTAGAAATACTTAAATCTTTAATAACGAACCACAGAGACACAGAGGAAACAGAGGAAAAATATTTATCCTCGTTATCCTCGTTCACAGTTTCTACCTGGGAATGCAATCAATAAGGCTTTACCTTCTGCTAACATAAAAAGAGACTAGGAGAAAAACATCATGGTTTCTATTCCCAAAACAGCAACCCGTTTGTATGATACTGATTTTCTCGCATGGACACAACAAACAGCTGAATTAATCCGCGCTGAAAAATGGGATAGGGTAGATTGGGAAGCGGTTGTTGAGGAGATTGAAAGTTTGGGAAGGTCAGATAAACGAGAGTTAAAAAGCCGATTGGAGATATTATTACAGCATTTGCTAAAATGGCAATATCAGCCTAATTTACGAAGTGGTTATTGGCAAAATACAATTACAGAACAACGCAACCGCATTGAAGATTTATTACAAGATAGTCCTAGTCTTAATCCTTATTTAGAAGAAATATTAGCTGAGTGCTACCGCAGAGGTAAAAAACTAGCAAGTAACGAAACAGGAATTTCTCAAAATACCTTTCCAGCAGATTTACCTTACACTGTGACTCAAATTCTGGATATGGAATTTTTACCATAAACTGTATTCCCTGTCAGAGACAGGGAACAAGTAGCTAAACTTTTGACTGATTCAAATTCACAACATCTTGCAATCTAGAAATTACAAAAGACTTCTCTAAATAAGAGAACAAACCGCCAGCTTTGGGTCCCCGTTCTTTATTTAAAAATGCTAGATACAAAGCCTTAAAAGCATTAGCTGGAGGAACTTGTAACTCCTTAGTAGTTGAGAAAATCACCGTTTGCAATGCTTCCGCTTCCCAGTTAGCAGCATTTTCTAAATTCTCAGCTAATTTCTGCACATAACTTACCTGTTCAGCAGTTAAAGTATTAGCTTTTTCTGGTACTTCTTCTAAATACAGAACTAACTTTTCTTCCTCATCCGCGTAATCTTGCAACCATTTTTGAGCAGAAGCAATTCTTTGATCTACAATAAATTGATCATACTCAGTTAAAGGATTTGCAGTTCTTTGTACCACCTCATCCTGAATATTTAAACGGGGAACTTGCAACAGAGAAATTAAGGTACTGTAATCAAAAGGTTGGAAAGGTTTAATCTCATCACCCAACTGAGCATAAAACAAAGACATTAATTCCTCAGTTAATTCAGAATTATCCTGATACTTACTAATTAAAGTATCGTAATCCCTAAATAGACGGGTAACTGTGTCATAATTGGGAGAGAAATTAATTACTGTTTTCGGCTGAGTTCTTAACATCAAAAACCGTAATAACTCAGATGGTAATAAATCGGCAATTTCTTGCGCACTCGAACCCACACCCTTAGAAGAACTCATTTTTGTCCCATTGACAAGAATAAATTCATAGCGGGAATGGAAAGGAGGTTCTTTATCTAAAACTTTGCGAGAAATGGCATTAGCAACATCCCTAGAACCACCTTTTTGAGAATGGTCTTTACCTGCCATTTCAATAGTTACACCCAATACATCCCACTTAGCAACCCATTCCACTTTCCAAGGTAATTTTCCATTGCCATTAAAAGGAGAAACCCAACCAGAATGACCACAACCTTGTGTGTAGTTAGTTGCATCTGGTTGACAGGTGTAAAAAACCTCCGAACCGTTATAATCGGTCGTTACAGTTGTGGCAATTTTACCGCAATTTTCACAAATAACCTGAAAAGGATACCAGTTATCAGGACGGTCTGCTTTACTGACTTCTTTATATGCTTCTCTGACTAAGTGAGCATTTTTTAAGAAAGTATCAATGTAGGAATTAAGTTTACCAGAACGATATAAATCCCGTAAAAAATAAGTTTCTGGTTTAACTCCTAAATACTCAAAAATTTCAAAAAATTCGCCAATGAAATATTTAGCGTAATCACTCGCACCCTCACCAGGAGAAGGAACATTACACAGAGGAAAACCCAAATAAGGCTTAAATTTTTCCTTGTCTAAATATTTGGGAACGGTATCTAGTGCGTCGTAGTCATCCACACCGTATAAAAATTTCACGGGCTTACCTGCGTGTTTCAAGGCACGGTAAATAACATCATGAATAACCACACCCCGCAATGACCCGACGTGAACCCGTCCTGAAGGAGTCTTAGAATCATTAACTACCTGGAAACCTTGTGCATCAGCAGCGATTTTATCAGCCCAAAACATTAGACATTTTATATTTTGACAATTTCCCTATTTTAACTCTATGGGTTAGGTTGTTGATGATTTTTTTTTGGTTGTTTTTGAAGCCTAAATCAAACTGTGAAATAAATTTGCAATTTATAAATCTCATCCCAGACGTAGAGATTTTACTAACAAACATACTTTGGCAATAAGGCCTGGTCTATTCTCATTATTATTGAGAATGCTGTCAATAAATCAACGAATTTTGGTAATTTCAGCTAGGGTAGTTGACAGTATTGTGAGTTTTTGCTATTGTAATGATATGTCTAGAAATATATCCGCGCCTCATATATATTATAGTTTTGAACTTTTCAAGTTTAGATTTACAGGATGTAAGAAATTCCTGGGTGTAAATTTCCATCACGTCAACAGTAACAGTATTGGTTAAAATTGAAGTATAGAGTTGAGACTTGTTTTAGGTTTGAGGTTAGAAGCAATGACTCAGGAATTAATAGACCTCAGAAATAGTATTTTGCAAGGACATTACGCAGAAGCTTTAGAAATTGTGGATGAATTGGAAGGAATGAGCAAACAAGCTATTCTGCGAAATATCCAATCCTATTTAAAAATTTTATTGATTCATTTGATTAAAAACCAAGTAGAACGGAGATTAACAGCTTCTTGGGTTGCTTCTATTCGTAATGCTATTAGAGAAATTAAAAAGATAAATTTGAAGGATAATAAAAAATCCTATTATGTCAATGAAGATGAATGGAGTAATTTAATTGAGGAAGAAGTGATTGAGGATGCGATAGTTGATGCGAGTTTTGAGGTGATGAATGGTAAATATAGTCGTTCCCAACTTGCAGAAATTGTAGATAAGGATGAGATTTTAGCTACTGCTAATAAATTCTTGTCTTTAACTTATGTTTATTCTGCTAAGGAGTTACCTGTAATTATGGATGATTATATCAGTCAGTTAGTTGGTGGAGAAGATTTCTAAATCAGGATGTCCAGAATTCAAGGATGTACAGGATGGGGTTTGTAAATTGGTAGTGGGGATTTTTGGATGTCGGTGAAAATGAAGATGTTGCAAATTTAAACCCCTATATATATGGAGTCTGATTGCCGTTGTATTTTGGAAATTAATCCCAAATCCAAAATTGCAGAGCCTAAACATCATAAATCAAGACTCCTGAATTCTGCAATATGTGATTTACGACAACAGACAAGATTTTTAGAACATCAATTGATGCTACAACTTCAACTGATATACTACATGACTTTGGCTTTTAAAACTGCTACCTATCACCTGTTAAATCTGCTGAGTTTTAAACCTTTGATTTGACTGCGTGTTGTGAGGTTTGTAACTTTTCTAAACCCCAATCTGGTCGTAATTTAGCCGCTTGACGCAAATAAATGTGTTGAACAGGGGCAGAATTTGGCAAATAGGCGTGAATCAAAAATCGGATGCAGTGCTGTAAGCTGCCTTCAACGTGCATTTGCTGAACATCTAACATGGCTACACTATCCCATAAAGGACGACTGCGGGCGATCGCTGCTGGGAAAATAGCATCTAAATCACGGGTGACAGAAAAAGTAACACTTAAAATTTCTGTTGGTCGCAGTTTGTTCCGCTGTTCTAATTCATCAATTAATTCTGTCACTGCTTCTGTAATTGCTTCTACGCTATTTTCTGCAACGGTTGTTGCACCACGAATTGCCCGCATTTGCCAATCCACGTCCAAATTCCTCCTTAATTAGTAATTTAGTCATTAGTCAACAGTCATTAGTGCAACAATTGCTAACTAATGACTATTGATAATTAATCTACGGTCTATATAACCACAAGGGTAAACCACTTGTAGACATTTCAAATTCCCACCAATCAATTCCAGTCCTAATTCCAGATTTGGCCTGACGACTCCCTGGTAGAATCCGACCCAATAATGGTTTCCGTTCTTCTAGGGTATAGCAAGGTGTTTTCTCTGGATCAAGTCCTACTAATTCCGCAGTCCAACGTCGTGCTTCTTCTTCTGTTCCTAAACGGTCTACAAGTCCTAATTCTAAGGCTTGCTCTCCTGTAAAAATTCTCCCATCAGCGAAGGTTTTTACAGTCTCTACCTCTAGGGAACGAGCTTGAGCTACTGTTTGTACAAACTGCTGATAGCTGACATTGATCAACTCTTGCAATATGTCTTGTTCTGTTTCTGTTAGTTCCCGATCAAAAGACAAAATATCTTTATAAGGTCCGGATTTGATCACTTTAAAGGAAACACCTACTTTTTCTAGTAAGCGTTCTATGTTATTTCCCCGCAAAATTACGCCAATACTACCCGTAATTGTGCCTGGGTTGGACATAATGTGTTCCGCTCCCATGCCAATGTAAACACCACCAGAAGCCGATATATTGCCAAAACTGGCGACTATTTTCGTCTTTTTGCCTAATTGCTTCAGGGCGCTGTATATTTCTTGGGAGTCTCCCACCGTACCACCAGGACTGTCAATACGTAGCAGTAAAGCTGGAAACTTTTTTTCTTCTACGGTTTTTAGGGCTTCTAATACCCTTTTGCGGGTAGCACTAGCGATCGCACCAGTAATTTCAATCCGCGCAATTTGTTTACGAAACTTAGGTCTAAACGGCCAAATCATAAGTAATTTAATCAGCTAATCATAAATTTAATATAAGTTGTCCCGTGGTTAGCTGACTTCCTCTAAATCTTTTAATAAAAACAAGCCAGCAATTATCATGCTATTTATAATCTTAAGGTTTTTTTCATATTTTGTGTGTAGTTCTATTTGCTATATTTCTTCCTAGAGGGAAAAAATCTATAGATTTGTAAATCACTGCGAAAATCTGTAGCAGGGACTCTTTTATTAGTAACAAAGGCAAGCCATAAGTAAGCAAAAAAATTGCCACAACAAACGAGCTATACCAACTAATTAGGAAATCAGGAATAGCTTACCAATGTTTTATGGACTTAATTAAATTAAGTCTAGTTCTAATTTTGTGTGAACGGTACAAACTATATATTTAAGCTTGCAAGTATCTATAACGGAATTAAGAATCAATACGCAGAATTTGATAACGGTAGTAGGCATAGATATCAAATAAGCCACCGACAAAACCAAAAGTGAGACTAATCACCAATAGACCATTAACAGGACTACCAGTACCGAAAGTAGCGAGAAAATGCAGAATTTGAGAGGGGATATCTTCAGTTAGCCCTTGTAGTCCAGGAATAAAACCAGACACACAGAGACAAACTAAGATGCCTCCCACCAGAAACATAGGAGCGATAAAGCTAAAAACCGCAGTTAACAGCAAAGATCGCAAGAAACTAGTAAATATGCTCATCATCAGACATACTCCTAAAGCAAAGTAAAAGATCATAGAGGAACTCTAGGTCAATTTCTACATTACGTGCGATCGCCCCAGAAAAATCAATTTGTCAAAAATCTTAAGTTTTCATTAAAAGGTAAAGTTTATTTAACCATCGAATACAGGCAATATTCCCACAGATGTAAATCCCCCAAATCCTTGCTATATAAAGAACATATAAACTATGAAGACTTGTAAAAGACTAATTTTCATGTTTTACTGTCAATTTACTTTCTGAGAAATAATTTAAATTAAGTTAACGTTTCGGCAAGGACAGAGAGGGTGAAACAGAGGAAAATGACCCAATGCCCCATGACTAATGACTAGAACTTCCGCTATTCTGAAGACATTTACCGAGTTAACTCTAAAACATTGAGCCAGACTATCTTTAAATCCAGTTTAGGTGCATGGGTTCAGCGATTACTAGCAGCGATTTTTTTAGGTGGACAAGTAATAGTTCATCTCATGAAAGGAAAAATCCATCGCCGCAACACCCTAGAACAACTAGCCGCAGTTGGTCCAGACTCTCTATTTATTGCCTTACTCACAGCCATATTTGTGGGTGCTGTATTTACCATTCAAGTAGCCAGGGAATTTATCAACTTTGGCGCAGGAAATCTAGTCGGGGGAGTTTTAGCAGTAGCCCTCACCAGAGAACTAACACCCGTGCTGACCGCAGTAATTTTAGCCGGAAGGGTAGGCTCTGCCTTTGCAGCAGAAATAGGCACAATGAAAGTCACCGAACAAATTGATGCCCTATATATGCTGAAAACAGACCCCATTGATTATTTAGTCATTCCCCGGATTATTGCCTGTTTATTAATGTTACCCATCCTCACCCTACTATCCTTAATTACCGGAATGCTGGGAGGAATGATCATTGCCATCAACATTTATAACCTTTCCGATACAGTATTCTTAGACTCAGCCCGCAACTTTCTGGACATTTGGGACATATTGAGTGCCATGCTCAAAGCCAGTTGCTTTGGTGTTCTCATTGCCATCATTGGTTGTAGCTGGGGGTTAACTACCACAGGAGGAGCTAAAGGCGTAGGACAATCAACAACCACAGCCGTTGTTACTGCCTTGTTAATTATTTTTATTAGCAACTTTTTTCTATCATGGTTAATGTTCCAAGGCACAGGTGGAGGACTAAACCCAGGACTGTAATCAAGTTAAAAGTTAAAAGTCAAAATTAAAAAACTTATGATCACCGACAACTAACAAGGAGAAAATTGTGACCACTTCATCCGTGCCTAACAGCATATCTACAGTAGAACTCAAGCCAAGTTACAATATCCCTGTTGTGTTGGTATTGACTGCCATTCCTTTATTATTGCTGCAACCGTGGTTAGGGGGAATATTTGCCATACTAGGATTATTCCTGATGTTGCAAGCCGTAACATTGCGGTTTCAATTTACCGCCACCGACTTTGATATTTACCGTGGTGAAAAGTTAATTAAGCGTTTTCCTTACCAAGAATGGCAAAACTGGCGAATTTTTTGGCATAGAGTCCCCATCCTGTTTTATTTTAAAGAAATCAACAGTATTCACTTTTTACCGATTTTGTTTGACCCCAAAACCTTAAAATCTTGTTTAGAACAGCGTTGTCCACGAATTTAGTCCTGACTGCTTGCGGTTTATTTGCCTTTTAGAATTACATTATTGTTTATGAACCCAGAGGAATCCCAAACTCCCAAACTCACCGATGAATGGTGGGAAGAGACACCAGCAGAAAGTTCTACAGAGAAAATACAGGAAAACCTCTTAAAAGATGATGATTCAGCATTAGCAGCAGAAACAGCAACATCATTAGAGCAGTCACAACTAGATGCTGTTAATTTGGAGTCATCCACATTCCCTGAAGAACCTAAAATAGAACTGACACAAGAATCTAACAGTGAGTTGGTATCAGCCAAAGTAGAAACCGGGGTACAGTCAGATTTGGAACTTGATTCACTATACACACAAGCAACCCAGCGAGTAACTGAGTTACAAGCAACAGAAGCAGCTCTCAAAGCCGAAATTACCCAACTGCAAATTACCCACAAAACCCTCCAGGGACAAGTCAGCGAAACTCAAACAGCACTGTCAAAAATGGTGCAAGAGTCCTTAGAACTGTTAGAACAACGTAAACAGGCATTGCAAATTTCCGTCGAACAACTCGAAAGAAGACAAGAACGGATTCGTAATGAAATGCGAACTACTTTTGCAGGGACATCACAAGATTTAGCAATTCGGGTACAAGGTTTTAAAGACTACCTCACAGGCAGTTTACAGGATTTAGCCGCTGCCGCAGAGCAGTTACAACTTGTGCCACCGGTGAGAGAAAGAGAAAAACCTGTAGTCAGAGAAGCAAAAGCAGTAGAAAAACAACCCAGTACACTACAATTTTCTCAGCAGCAGTTTCAAGATACAAACAAACAAATTAGGCGTTTAATTGACCAATATCGCAATCAACCTGATTATTATGGTCCGCCTTGGCAGCTAAGACGCACTTTTGAACCTGTTCATGCAGAAAAAGTATCAAATTGGTTTTTTACCTTGGGTGGTAGAGGTGCTTTGCGGACTATGGGTAGCCGTTTGCAGAATATTTTGATTGCTTCATCGGCAATTTCGATATTACATAAATTATACGGTGGTAGTCTACGTACCCTAATTTTAGCCAATAGTCCAGAACGTTTGGGTGAATGGCGACGGGGTTTACAAGATTGTTTAGGGATTGGTCGTCCTGATTTTGGACCAGATAGAGGTGTGGTATTGTTTGAAGCATCTACAGCTTTAGCCCAAAAAGCGGAAAGATTAGTTAAATCTAATCAAATGCCTTTGATTATCGTTGATGATTCGGAAGAACAAATTAGTTTAGGTTTACTACAATTTCCATTGTGGTTGGCTTTTGCACCAGATCCGAAAATGATGCGAAATCGGGATTTTGATGATGATTTTTAATTAGTCATTAGTCATTAGTCATTAGTCATAGGTAATATTTACTTTTCTTTTGACTGTTGACTGATGAGTTCTAACTCTTGTTATAAATTATTAACTTCTGAACTATTCTCAAATCTCAAATTATGGTTATTTGGCTGTCTGTGTGTGGAGTATTTTTTTTCTTAGCTTATCTGTTGGGTTCTTTTCCTACTGGATATATTCTCGGTAAATTGTTAAAAGGAATTGATATCCGGGAAGTTGGTTCTGGCTCAACTGGTGCAACTAATGTGTTAAGAACTTTAGGTAAAGGACCAGGAGCATTTGTCTTGTTAGTTGATTGTTTGAAGGGAGTTTTAGCAATCAATCTAGTTGATGCTTTATTTAATCTAGCTCCCCAATATATCAACTATAATTTCATTCCAGAAAATTTAGATGTACAAATATGGCAACCTTTGTTAGTTACATTACTTGGTTCAGCGGCAATTTTAGGACATAGTAAATCTATCTTTTTAGGTTTTACTGGCGGTAAATCTGTGGCTACCAGTTTAGGTATTTTATTAGCTATGAATTGGCAAGTTGGTTTAGCTACCTTTGGTGTTTTTCTAATAGTTATTGCTAGTTCTAAAATTGTTTCTTTAAGTTCAATTTCTGGTGCTGTTGCGGTTTCGATTTTAATGATTTTATTTAAGCAACCTTTAGCTTATATCTTATTTAGTGTTGCTGGTAGTTTGTATGTAATTATCCGTCATCGTAGCAATATTGAAAGATTATTAGCAGGTACAGAAGCAAAAATCGGGCAGAAGGTGGAAGTAAAGTCTCAAACAAGTGAAGTTATGACTAATCAATAAGGCGTTGCTGCATCAGGGGATGATTTTACCCAATTTCTAAGGATTTTTCAATAGTTTCAACCGCCAATTCATCCCACATTTATGCAACGCCTGATTTTATTCTTTTTCGCAGATGTCTATTATACTTATACCTAATGCACCGTTACACCTTCCAATTCTTCATCACTCAATTCATATAATTGACGCAATTTTTCCAACCTATTTCCATCAGCATCCCACAAACCGCGACCATGTGCTTCTAACATTCTGCTGACAATATTTCTAAAAGCTTCCGGGTTTGCTTGACGTAATTTTTCCGCCATTTCTGCATCTAAAGCATAGGTATCAGCAGCTTGTTCATAAACCCAATGATCACGAAAATCTGCTGTTCCACCCCATCCTATTAAAGCCGTCATCCGTTGGGAAATTTCAAAAGCACCACCAGAACCTTGACTAGCCATTGCATTAGCCCATTTAGGATTTAATAACTTAGTTCTGTACTCCATTCTTAACAAATCATCTAAGTTTCTAGGGGTAGTATCCTTAGAAAAACTTTCCACAAAACTAGCTGTAACTTTCTTCCCACTTTGCTGTTCAGCCGCTTTTTTCAAACCACCAGTATTGGCGTAATATTCCTGAATATCAGTTAAACCATATTCAACAGAATCTATTTCTTGAACAATGCGGTCACTTGTTTTTAATAAAGTCTGTAAAACCTCTGGTCTTGCTTGTCCTTTATCCTGTCTTCCATAACTAAAAACATTGCGACTTTCCCAAGTTTTACCCAACTCATCCCCATTTTCCCAATTACCATCCACAACTCTATCATTAACCAAAGAACCAAAATCACCAGAGGGATTAGAAAACAACCTTGCAGAACAATTTTCCACACCTTGCGCTTTCAATTCCAAAGCGTGTTTCCTAATAAAATTCATTTCTTCCGATTCATCAGCTTCCGCAGCACGACTAAATAAATCATCCAATAATTCAATAATATTCACAAAACTATCACGGAAAATACCAGATAGATTTCCTAAAACATCAATTCTGGGATGTCCCACCTTTTCCAAAGGAATTAAATCATATCTGACAATTCTTCCCGTACCCTCCTTCACAGGTTCAGCACCAACCAATTCTAACAGAATTCCCAAAGATTCACCCTTAGTTTTAATAGCATCCAAACCCCATAATAAAACCGCCACAGTTTCCGGATATTTCTTATTTTCATCTAAATGCTGATCAATAATCTTCTTAGCAATTTCCCTACCTCGTTCATAAGCAGCAGGAGAAGGCATTCTATAGGGATCTAAAGCATGAATATTCCTCCCCGTAGGTAACACCCCAGCCCCATCCCGCAACAAATCACCACCAGGTGCAGGAGGAATAAACTCACCATTTAAACCCCGTAATAAATTTGTTAACTCATCAGTAGATTGATTTAATAAATTTGTAATTTGCTGCTTTTCTTCTTCTCTTTCTTCTTCCCCAAAATACGCATCCAAATAACCCTTTAACTCCTCCTCATTTGGTGCTTCACCTAAAACGTGCAAACCAGAAGAAAACAACCGATTTTCTAACACCTGTAAATACTCATACAACTTCACCAAATAATCATCAAAAGCATGACCACTAAACAGCCTCACATTTTCAGGAGTAAAAGAAATACCCAACCTTTTCGCATCATCAAAAGGACAATCTACCTCCAAACCAGTATCAACAATCTTCTTACAAATTCCCTCCTTCAACACATAATTCTTCTGAGGATCTTCCCGATATTCAGCAATCAAATCCCGTAAACTCACCAACTCCTTATACAAACCTGCCCGTCCATAAGGAGGTACATTATGAGAAATTAAAACCCCATAACCACGACGTTTTGCTAAAATTGATTCCGAAGGATTATTAGCAGCATAGATATATAAGTTCGGCAGATTTCCTAACAGAATATCCGACCAAGAATAACCAGTATTTCCTAACGGTGAACCCGGTAACCATTCCACAGTTCCGTGCATTCCAAAATGAACAACAGCATCAGCTTGAAAATCATTTTGTAACCATTTATAATAAGCTGCATATTGGGGATGGGGAGTTAAATCTCTCTCAAACATCAACCGCATTGGATCACCTTGAATCCCCAAAGGTGGCTGAATACCAATCCAAATATTTCCTAATTGTACACCCCCAATATGTAACTCATCACCATAGGTTTTAATACCAGAACTGGTTAAAGATTTCCATTGTTTTTCAATCTTAGTAGTGCGGAGATATCCTAACCATTTTTCTAATTTATGAACATGAACAGTGTTAGCATTTATGGGAAAAGGTTTATTTTTTTCCCAGGTTTCCAATTCTTCATCTACTGCTTTTACCTGTCTAATTAATTCCTCGCCATCTTCAGGAATTTCACCCACGTGATAACCTTGTTCTTTCAGTGCATGAAGTAATTTAATTAAACTGCGAGGAACGTTTAATAAGGCCGCAGTTCCCACCGCTCCATAACCAGGAGGAAAGCCATATAATATAATGGCAATTTTTCTTTCTGCGGCTGATTTTTGACGTAATGAAACCCAGTTTTTAACTCTATCAATTAAACGCTGTACTCGTTCAGGAACTAAATAAATATCTTCCCCAACTAAACCACCCAAAGGTATAGTATCAATTGCCCCATCTAATTCAGGAAGTGCATATAAAACTACACTTTGCAAACCACCAATTCCTTGACGAGTCCAAGAATGAATATCTTGAATTAATAAAGGTGCAGCAACAATATAAGGGACATTTTTAGCAGTAAGAATGCGTTTTGCAACTTCTATTTGTCGTCCCGCTTCCATTGAACCAGCAGGGCCACCAACTAGGGGAAAACCAATTGTAGAAATGATGGCATCAACTTTTACTGCTTCGGAAGAAAGGGAAGGAGTTTCTATGTTTCCCTGTTGTCTTTGTTGGGTTTCATGGTCAGTTGTCATCCAATCTCTAACAGCAACATGACCTTCAACTCCGTTAATAAAAATTGGTAAAGGTATTAAACCTGATTCTTCAAATTTTTTGATTAATTGGGGAATATATTTCTGTTTTGTAATTACGTGCTTTCTATAAAGCAAAATACCAATAACTGGTAAATTCTTTCTTCCCTGTTCCCTCTGTTGATACCATTCTAAATACAACTTTGGTGATGTAAAATAACCTGGATAATCTGGATGTAATAAACCCATGTTTGGGGTTTCGATAGGTGCAGGAATATCACCAATTTTTAGACCTAAATATTTTTCTGCAAGTGTCCAAAATAAAGCAGCAACATTTTCCGTTCCTCCTGCGTTCCAATAACCATAAATAATTAACCAGTTGCGCAGGTCTTGGACTTTTTGGACTGGAACAAATTTTAATAATTTGGGGCCAATTTTTAAAAAACTAATATAACCTGCTAGTTTATCTTCTTCTTTACCGTTACTGAATTTATCAAGAATGAATTTAACGGGTTTTGGCATTCCTTTGGGTTTATCACCGATGGAAAACGCGCCTATTTTCGTTAAACTCATTAACTCTAGTGCTGACTCAAAAACAAGCCGGATGGGGATATTAGTGATATGCTCCCGTAGCCATAAAACCTGGTCATAGTCAAATATTAAGCTACCGAAAAAAACATCAGCACCTTGAAGTGCAGCCTGTACCTCATCGGGATTAGTAGTGATGTTGCGATCGCTAAATACCTGGATATCCAACTCAGGACAGCGAGAACTAGCCAAAAAAGCCGCTTTTCGGTACAAGTCAGCATTAAAAGATTCAAACCCAGCAATTAAGACAATACGTTTCATAGGATTCATTTATGAAATTTTTCTTTACTTTGATCTTAAACATTGTTGCGAATTAATGGGGGAATATCTACCTAGAGAATAAAATAATGAGTGTATCTGTGGAAGCTGGAAGCATGATCAAAAGTAGATTTAAACTTTTTTTATGGTAATTATAAATATATAGGTTAGATCATGATTGGATAAATATATATAGTGATATGTGATATTATAAATCTGTGTTTTCTGAATAGAAAAAATCCTGAATAAGCCGATTTTCTTAAATTAATCTTTTTGTGAAAGTAAGTTGAGGATACACCATGAAATTTGGAATTGATATGGGGCATAATTGCCCTCCAGACACTGGAGCTAGAGGTATTAAATACGAAGATACTTTAACGATGGAGGTAGGTAATAAAGTTATATCTAAGTTAAAAAGTCTCGGACATACAGCCATATCTTGTACACCAAGTAGTGCCAGATCAGTTAGTCAATCACTTGGTAGACGTTGTGATACAGCAAATAGAAACAGAGTAGATGTTTTTGTTTCGATTCATTTTAATGCTTTCAATGGTAGAGCAAATGGCACAGAAATATTTGCCATGAGTGATGCAGGCAGAAAAATTGCCCAACCTGTATTAAATGAAATTATTAAGTTAGGATTTTTTAATCGCGGTGTTAAAAATGGCTCTCATTTGTATGTGGTTAGAAATACAAATATGCCAGGAATTCTCGTAGAATGTTGCTTTATTGATTCTGCCAAAGATATGCAAATCTACGATAGCGAAGCCATGGCTAATGCTATTGTTAAAGGCTTAACTGGTAAAGTGGCATCGGCCCCTGTCAGCACAGTCAAAGATGAAGAACAGAATACAGATACCACTATTCTCAGACTACAGAAAGCCTTAAATCAACTGAAAATTACGGATAAAAATGGTAAGACTTTGGATGAAGATAACTTCATTGGACCTGCTACAACTTCCGCTGTAGAAAAGTTCCAGAGAATTGTGGGAATTCTACCTACAGGAATGGCAAATAGTGCAACAACATGGAGTGCTATTAATCAAATTCTCTCCAAGAGATTAGTCCAAGGAAATCAAACCACAGGGGCAATAATGAGATACATACAGTATCGTGTAGGTTCTGTTGCCGATGGAATTTATGGGCCAAATACAGAAGCAGCAATCAAGAGATTTCAACAGCAAAATGGTTTAACTGCTGATGGAATTGTTGGCCCAGCAACTTGGCAAAAATTGATAGGATAAGCTGTTACACAGCTAAATTTTATCATCCTAAAATAGTTAAATGTAGTGCGGGCATCTTGCCCGCTAGACTTATACAGCGGAAACCGCTCTTATGAGATACATCTTAGCCCCCTCATCGCTTGCGGGGAGGGGGTTGGGGGTGGGGTTCTTGTACCTCATAACATCGGGAAGTGCTGTAAAACCTAATCGAATAGTTGGTAATATTAAAATTATAGAATTTGTATTATTATTGAGTGTAAATTATGCTTATTTTCTGGACTGAGATATTGTGCTTTTAGTGGTTGCCACTGTTGCCATAACTGATAGCGATTGACAGCTAATAATGTCTTTAACCCACTCAGTTTTTCATTCATATCTGACTTAAAAATATTCACAAGCCATTCATTTAAAACCATACTATCTTGGATATTACCTAAAATTTCTTGAATAATTTTTACTTGGGAAATATGGACAGTAAAAGCTTCGTCATATAAATCAGCAAATAATTCCATTTGATAGCGAACCCGTTTAGCTTGTTTTCGTAAACTATGCAGAATTTCACCTTGATGTTGCAAATATTGTTCTAATTGTTCTGGTGTCAATTCAGTAGAAATCACAACTTCTGACTCTGTAACTTCTGTGCCAATCATCCACCCTGGATGTAATAAAAACTTGCTGATTTCTGGTAATAGTAAATCTGGCAATACCTGCTGAATTGGCAGATTTGCTAATGGTTGATACCTGGGTTTTTCTAACCATTGCTGCAAGTTATTCTTAAAGGATTTATAAGCTTCATCTTTTAATGTTTTCTGGACACGGGAAAATGCAGCATCTCTTTGTTTAGATAAACTAGAAAAAGCTATCTGTAAATAAGTTTTTTCCTGGTCTAGTAAATGTGGTTGATAGTTATTCTCTAATATTTCTTTGAGAACATCTAAATCTCGAAGGTTTCCGAGAATTTTGGCAATTTTACCAATATTTTTATTACTAGCTGACTTAGGTAAATCCAAATGTGACCCAAATCCACTCACAGATGTGCGGAGGCGGCGCATTCCTACACGCATCTGGTGCAGTGCTTCAGGATCTTTATGTTTCTTCACAGAATTTTCCCATTTAAGAGTTTTGTGTAAGTTTTTTTCAATTGCCTTACACGCATAGTTCCCTAGACTTGTAAATGTGGTTGTTGAAGATAAATTCATAACTGATCTCAATTAAATAGGGAATCAGACGATTTTATAAATTTTTATGGATTAGCTCACTATTAGCTATTACTTAGAGAAAAATTTCCCCCAACTAGGAAATTTGTAAAATTCGAGCCAAAAATTCAGGCAACGGTAATACAATTATCAGTAATACAGCTATTGCCATTAATCCTAATAAATCCCTTCTATTGTCTAATTCCGTGACATCGTTAAGTGCAGGTTCATCAACTAAGGGAATTAAGAATAAAATTATTGCCCACAATAAAAATTCTTGTCGGATTAAAGAAAGTGTAAGTAACAACCAGCGAGAAATTTGACCAATGCTCACTGCTGTGCGTTGTCCAAACATGGCATGAACTATATGACCACCATCAAGTTGTCCTACGGGCATCAAATTTAATGCTGTGACAATTAAACCTAAAAGTCCAGCTACTGCAATTGGATGTAAATCTAGAGCAGATTTTGGAGTTAATTGACTACCCAAAGCTAGTTTTGACAGAATAGCTAAAAGGATAGAATATTTAGGGTTAAGTGCATTAGGGTTTAAAAGTCCTGTTTTTTCACTTATTGGTACTACTTCAGAGTTAGCTAAACCCCAAATTATTAAAGGTAAAGTAGCTAAAAAACCGGCAATTGGCCCAGCAATACTGACATCAAATAAAGCTTTGCGGTTAGGAATTGGACTACGCATTTGAATAAATGCCCCAAAAGTTCCTAAGAAAATAGGTACAGGAATAAAAAAGGGCAAAGTTGACTTAATTCTATGGAATCTAGCCATAGAATAGTGACCAAGTTCATGAATACCCAAAATAGTAATTAAGCCTAAAGCATAGGGTAAACCTTGAAAAATAAGAGTCAGATCAGATTTTAGTTGTTTAACTTCAACACCAGCAATTTGCGCTCCTATAAAGCTAGTAGTTACTAAAGTTAGTAGTAACAGTACCAGTGCTTTTACAACTTGATTTTTGTCATCAATACTACTCTTTGTATTTTGTCTATTAGTTTTAGTATTGGGAACAAGTACAAAGAAGGGTTTCCCATCCATACCTTCTTGAAATACCAGCAGGAAGCGATCGCTAAATTGCTCTTCAATATTTGTCCTAATGCGCTGATAAGCCTGACTAGGATTAGTTCGCAACTGACCACGACAAATTATAGCTTGGGGTCTATACTCAATATTTTGGATGTAGTAAACAGACCAAGGAAAACAATTTCGCAAATTAGTTTCTTCGGCTGCTTCTATGGGACGCACTGGTAATGGTTCGGTAATAGGATGATTAGCTGATGTAGATTCTGTGGTTTGACCTTGAGTTCGGTTGCTGGGAACTCTATTACCCCATAAAAATAAAGTCCAGTATAAAAGTAGACAAATAATCAAAGGAGCAATAATCAAACTGGGTGGTGGTGATTGTTTGTCACCATGTATCAATGTCCAGCCTGTTAAGATAAATGCTGGTGTCATTAGTACCAACCATAACAACCATACTGGGGTTCTAGTGATATTAGCAACGCTCCGCTGCACTATCAGATAAGTAGCTATTCCCAGTATAAGTAGAAACCAAAATACCATGTTATTTTAGGAGTTCAGGAATTAAGAAGTTGAAGATTTATGGGAGTTTAGGAGGTTAGGAGTGAGAATGTTTGACAAATCAGTGGATTATTCAAAGAGTATTAAATATATGACTTACGTAACAACACAATTTATTCAGTTATTTAATTGATGTTCTCTACAACTAAACCCCCACAAACTGTACTTACTGAAGAAATGCCAGTAGGAGAAATCCTACCCAACTCTACGGAAATAAAATCAGATTTTACTGACTCAAGGATCAAAAAAATTATTTCCTTCCCACCCAATAGAGAAACATTAGGAGGGACTTCTTATCTTATCGTAAGAAATGAAGGTAATATCCTCATAGATTGCCCAGCATTTGAGCAAATCAATCAGAATTTTTGGCAGTGTTTGGGTCATGATAAACCTACACCGGGTGCTGTGCGCTGGTTTTTTATTACTCATCGTGGTGCTATTGGTAAAGCAGCAGAAGTCAAAGAAGTCCTTGATTGTGAGATTCTCATTCAAGAGCAAGAAGCTTATTTGTTACCTGGTTTAACTGTCACTACCTTCAGTCAAGAATTTACTCTTGATGACACCACACAAGTAATTTGGACACCAGGCCATTCACCAGGTTCTTCATGTCTATACTATCGTGAATTTGGCGGAGTGTTATTTTCGGGTCGCCACTTACTCCCTAATTTGCAAGGTGAAGCAGTACCGCTGCGTACACCTAAAACCTTTCATTGGCCTAGACAACTTAAAAGTGTTCAAGCTCTACGCGATCGCTTTACACCGGAAACGCTTAAATACATCTGCCCCGGTGCTAATATTGGCTTTCTGAGAGGAAAACGCATTATTGATAATGCTTATCAGTCATTAGGCATTAGTCATTAGGCATTAGGCATTGGGCATTGGGCATTGGGTTATTTACCTTACCCCTCTCCCCATCAAGAACCTGCTACCACAAAATTTTTGTTTAATAATTCCACTGCGGCTTGATATTGTTGATCTGCGTCTGTACCTATTTGCTCCCGACTAATAGGCGGCTGGGGGATGACTATATCTGGTTTAATACCCAGTTTATTAATATCCCGGTGGTTGGGTGTTTCATATTTAGCAATGGTGACAGCTACACCTGAACCATTTGATAATTCAAACAAAGATTGAATTAGACCTTTACCAAAAGTGGTTTCACCAACTAACTGAGCGCGGCCGTTATCTTGTAGCGCTCCAGCTAAAATTTCACTAGCACTGGCAGTTCCTTGATTGACTAAAATCACTAAGGGATTTTGTGTGAGTGCTGGACCAAAAGCTTCAAAACTGCCTTGGATACCTTGACGGTTAACGGTATAAACTACAGTTCCTGAATCTAACCACTCACGGGCAACTTCAACACCTGCTTGTAACAACCCACCAGGATTATTTCTCAAATCCAGAATATAAGCCGCTGCGCCTTTTGTTTCTAATTGACTGATGGCGTGTGCTAATTCCATGGCAGCATTAGCATTAAATTGGGTAAGACGCAAATAGCCAATGGGTTTTCTTTGGGGGGATAACCGTAATTCGGCAATGACAGGGTTTAACTCAATGCGATCGCGGACTAAGATAATTTCTTTCTCTGACTCACTTTCTCTACCAATCACAAGAGAGACAACACTACCAATAGGTCCACGCATTCTGGCCGCAGCTTCATCAAGTGTGAGATTATCGGTAGGAAAGCCTTCTATTTTCAGAATGCGATCGTGTGGTTGAATCCCGGCTTTGTCTGCTGGTGAACCCTCTATAGGTGTAATTACTTCCAATGCTCCTGTTTGTGAGTTGAGGGCAATTTGTAAACCTACTCCCGTTAATTCTCCAGAAGTATTAACCTGCAAACTGCGGTACTGCTCTGGGTCTAGAAACCGGGTAAAAGGGTCATCAAGGCTTGCCAGCATATTTCTGATAGCAGTGTATGCAGCTTGGTCATTTGCTGGTGGTTTTCTGAGTGCATCTTGGCGAACTGCTCTCCAATCTTGATTGTTAAACGTATCATCCAGATAGGAACGATTAACAATCCGCCAAACTTCAAAAACAAGCTTTTGCTCTTGTGTTAAAGCTATTGCTGGTGGAATGAGTGAGCCAAAAACCAAGCCAAAAACTAAGCCAAAAACCAAAAATAATGAAAATACAAACCGAAAAACCTGTTTATTCATGAACTCCATCTTTCCTTCTGTATCAAGCAAATAAGCTGTAACTTAGCATTTACAATCTTTTAGATGAAATGTATCTCTGGACTATGTTACTTTTTTTATAGAACAACTAAGAATCCGTAACATCTGTTGAGGATATGTGAGTTTACTTTAGCTTGCTTCCTAAAAAGGTGGGATAACCGCTCTCATAATCTCGTTAAAATTAGACATAAATATCTAGACTTGTCTAGAATTTAGATAGCAGGGACATCATTCTGATTAAATTGTTAAGCAATGACTGGGACGTAAATCCCCCCTGAAAAACGATAAAATCTACTTTGTGACCAACATTTTCAGCTTTGGCTTGCAAAGAGATCGCAATATATCTCATATTTACAGAATGTTAAGTTTCTGAAAATCTTAACAATTCTGACGACCAACTTACTCTTTGTGAAAATCCCAAAATCTATAATTTGGGAGATTTATCAAACACAACTGATTTTTAGGAACTCGTGATTCTATGGCCAATGTCTATGACTGGTTTGAAGAGCGCTTAGATTTAGAAGCACTCGCAGAAGACGTAACCAGTAAATATGTACCTCCCCACGTCAACATCTTTTACTGCTTGGGTGGAATTACCCTAGTTTGCTTCCTGATTCAGTTTGCAACTGGATTTGCGATGACATTCTACTACAAACCCACCGTTACAGAAGCATTTTCTTCCGTACAGTACATCATGAACGAAGTCAACTTCGGTTGGCTAATTCGCTCCATCCACCGCTGGTCTGCCAGCATGATGGTATTAATGATGATTCTCCACGTTTTCCGCGTTTACTTGACCGGTGGTTTCAAAAAGCCCCGCGAATTAACCTGGGTAAGTGGCGTAATCCTCGCTGTGATTACTGTTTCCTTTGGTGTAACTGGTTACTCCTTACCTTGGGACCAAGTTGGTTACTGGGCTGTAAAAATCGTTAGTGGTGTACCTGAAGCTATTCCCGTAGTTGGTGTTTTAATTTCTGACTTATTGCGTGGTGGTTCTAGTGTTGGTCAAGCTACATTAACCCGCTACTACAGCGCTCACACTTTTGTATTACCCTGGTTAATTGCGGTATTCATGTTGTTCCACTTCTTAATGATCCGCAAACAAGGTATTTCCGGACCTTTGTAATTTAAAGTTACCTGTCAACAGGTAAAAGCAGTTTCCAGATCCAAGCTGTTTGTTTTAAACTGAAAGCAAATAACTCATTAAGTTAGAAACAAGCACAATTCTTGAAACTGTTAGCGGCAAAAGTTATGAACATTAAACTTCAAACCTCAAAATTGAACTTAGTGTCATACTAAATTTGTGGCTTTTTACCAAATACACAAATAAGCGGCTAAACTGCATAGCTGATAGCTTTCACTAATGCTTTAACTTAAATTAAGCAGGAGACCACATCCAAAAATGTCTACACAGAAAAAACCGGATCTGAGCGATCCTATTTTAAGAGCCAAACTCGCCAAAGGTATGGGTCATAACTACTATGGCGAACCTGCTTGGCCTAATGATTTGCTGTACGTGTTCCCCATTGTCATCATGGGTTCATTTGCTTGTATTGTGGCTCTAGCTGTACTAGATCCCGCAATGGTAGGCGAACCAGCTAATCCTTTCGCTACACCTTTGGAAATTCTCCCAGAGTGGTATTTATTCCCAGTATTCCAAATCCTCCGCTCACTACCTAACAAACTGTTAGGAGTATTGGCGATGGCTTCCGTACCCTTGGGGTTAATTCTCGTTCCCTTCATTGAGAGCGTTAACAAGTTCCAAAATCCTTTCCGTCGTCCAGTTGCGACAACAGTATTCTTATTTGGTACTCTTGTCACCATTTGGTTAGGTATTGGTGCGGCATTACCCTTAGACAAATCTTTGACTTTGGGATTGTTCTAAATTAGTTTGCAGTCTTTTTGCACTAATTTCCACTAAGTGTTGTGACACCTGTGAGTTTTAGGAGCATATACCCAAGTTATGAGTCTAAGGACTCTCCGCAAGGATTTCCTAACCACTAGCTACTCATACTGATGGTTGATATGCTTTTAAAACTATACAGGTGTCAATTTTATGAGAATATATTTTTGATAGCAGTTGGCAATCAACTAATGGCTGTAAACTCTATTAACCAGTCTAAAACTAATAAAGACGCAAAATAAATCACATTTTTATCAACTCAATACTCAATCAAGTCAAGGTCAATGCTTACTAAAGTGCAGCAAGACCATCTGACGGTGAAGAGCGATCTTAAGCTCCAAAGCCAGGTACAACAATGGTTTGAAAAGTTTTCTCAGCAACATCTAACTCAAAACGGTTGGTCCGATAGTCAACTCTACAGACTTAATTTAGCATTGGCAGAAGGTTTTACCAATGCTGTCCGTCATGCTCATTTAGCTTTACCGCCGGAAACAGATATAGAAATTAGATTAAGTTTGTGGGTTGACAGATTAGAGATTAGAATTTGGGATTATGGTCAACCTTTTAATCCTGATAATATACCTGAACCAAAGCCAGGTACTTTACAAGATCACGGTTATGGATGGTTTTTAATTCGGCGTGTAGCTGATCACGTTATTTATGAGCGTGATTCTGATCATCGAAATTGTCTTTTAATTGTTAAATATCTTTTAGAATCACAGCATTAATTTGAAAAAAAAGCCCAGTCCATTTATAAGTTTTTGGTACTGGGGTAAGTTTTTTGACTTTAAAGTTAAAGTTAAATTTAAATTTAAGCTAAATCAAACAACAAAATTTCTGCGTTTGAATTGGTACTAATTTCTAATTTTTCTGCTCCTGAGATTTGCACTCCATCACCTGCGCTGAGTTGTTGACTGTTAAAAATTACTTCCCCTTGAGCTATTTGTAACCAAGCATAGCGATGGGGTTGAACATGATAATTCACCACATTTCCCCGTTCTAAAATAGCAGCATATAAGTCAATATCTTGATGAATTGTTATCGCTCCATCGCGTCCATCTTTAGCGCCAATTAAACGTAGTTTTCCTTTTTTATCTTCTACAGAAAAAGCTTTCTGTTCATATCTTGGTGTAATTCCTTGCTTATTTGGTAACATCCAAATTTGCAGCAAATGCAATTCTTCGGTTTGTGAATGATTAAATTCACTGTGCATAATTCCTGTACCAGCACTCATAATTTGAGCATCACCAGGACGAATTACTGAACCTGTTCCTAAACTATCTTTATGTTCTACTGCTCCTGATAATACATAGGTGAGTATTTCCATATCTCTATGTCCGTGTGTAGGAAAACCTGCACCAGCAGCGATGCGATCATCATTAATTACCCTTAGAGAACGAAAACCCATGCGGTTGGGATCATGAAAATGACTGAAGGAAAATGTATGATAACTATCAAGCCAGTCAATTTGACTATGACCTCTTAAATTACTTTTGTGGATGATGTAGTTAATAGTATTTTGAGACATAATTTCACCTTATTATTTTGTAAATTTGATATTTTGGCAGCAATTCAAATCTATTCATTTTAGATAATTATCGAACTATGAAAATTGCTGTTTTATCAATTCTGTGGAACTACAGCACTTCCCGATGTTATGAGGTACACATCTAGCGGACAAGATGCTCGCACCACAAGAGTTTCATTATTCAATTTTGTACCCTTCATCAAAGAAATCTGCTGTAATGTAGAACTGTTTTTATCTTAAAGTAGTTACATATCAAATGAAAAGTACGTACTAAAAAGTGGGTTACTTACCAAAAGGATACTTTGACAGGAAATAGGTAATAGAAACTTACACCTGTCACCTGTCACTTGTCATCTGTTATTTTTGCTGATAGTGTGTTTGTAAGTCTTTGATAGAAAAGAGGGCCTCAAATTCTAAACCAGCAGATTTATATAATTCTGCACCTCCCTGTTGTCTATCTATTAGAGAAATTACTTTATCAACTGTATAACCTGCTGCTTGTAAACGTTCAAATGCTTTTAGTGCAGATTGGCCAGTTGTCACTACATCTTCTAAAACTACTACCTTTGCACTAGGGGATAAATTTGGACCTTCAATATAAGCCATTGTGCCATGACCTTTGGCTTCTTTACGAATAATTAACGCGGGGATGGGACGGTTTTCATAGACAGAAACCACGCTGACAGAGGAAACAATGGGATCTGCGCCCAAAGTTAAACCAGCGATCGCCTGAGTATCTGCTGGTAAAATATTTAATATCAGCCTAGCTATAGCCAAAGCTCCTTGGGGGTGGAGTGTTACCTGTTTACCATTAATATAGTAAGAACTACGTTGTCCAGAAGAGAGAACAAAATCACCTTCTTGATAAGCAAGTTGGCAAAATAAATCTAGTAACTTCTGACGCAGAGTGGTTAAATCAGTAGTAGTTGCCCAAATATCTGATGGGTTGGATGTTTCAGTAGAATACGACATTACAAACCGTTAAAAGTTGTGCTACACCAAAGGTTGAACTAATAATAGTTCTGACATTAAGCATAAAATAAGATTCGCCCAAAAATTGAGGAGTTGTAAACATGAGTATAAATTTACAAGGCTTGAGTGGATTACTGGTGATACTTGCTACTACTACATTTCCTGTAGTTGCACTTGCACAGATGCAAACAGAAAATGAAAATTATGAATCAATATCCAATAGTATTGATCAAGCATTTTTTAACAGTAATCCGAATTTCTACGGGAATCGCACTTTACAGCGTCAGGTAGATTTTTTATTCGGTCCTGGACGTAAGTTTGGAACTACATTTCCTGAGAATGAAATTGCTAGAGATGGTGAGTTAGTGAATATTATGTACAAGGATATTATGGAACAACAATCACAGAATGATCCTTATCTTCGTACTCCTGATTTACCCAACCCCTATAATTCTTCCTTGTTAAATTCTCCCAAATACAATGGAGATCAACTCAAGGTGGGAACTGAATATCGCTTTGATAGTTTGACATCTCGTTAGATATATAGGTGACAGGTGACAGGTTACAGTGAACAGTAAGATGGAAAGGAAAATTTTAGATTTTTTAGATTTTAGATTGGAGTTGACAAAAACAATCCAAAATCCAAAATCCAAAATCCAAAATAAATAACTCCTATCATCTGCTGCTTGACTTTTCTCCAACTCGTAAACCCATAATAATTAAGTCTCTTTCCGTATTTCCTAAGTCAGCTATTTTGGGCAAATTTCCCCATTGTTGAAAACCAAATTTGGCAAACAGTTTTAAACTTGGGTGATTATGAGCAAAAATAAAGCTGACTAGATTTTTTAAACCTAAATTTGGACTGTCTCTAATTGCTTTTTCTAAAAGTAGTTTTCCTAAACCTTGTTTTTGAAAGTCTGGGGAAATGTAAATACTAATCTCAGCGGTAGAAGTGTAAGCGGGTCTACCATAAAATGATTGAAAACTTAACCAGCCAGCAATTGTATTATCTATCTCAATGACCCATAAAGGACGTTGTGAAGGAATACGGTTTTCAAACCACGCTAAACGACTTTCTACGGATACTGGTTCTAAGTCTCCTGTGGCTATATAACTGGGAATAGCAGCATTATAAATGGCTACAATTGCTGGTAAGTCGGTTTTTGTGGCATGACGGATGATCATTGTGACTATCTAAGAAAGATGTTGAAAAATTGCAGAACTCCTTTATTTTCTCTTAAAACCGGACTTTAAATAATTCAAATAATTCTCCTTGCTGCCGCTTGACTATTTTACAACCTGCGGCTTTAATATTTTTTTCCCATTCATTTACAGTTTCTAAAAATACTTCTGCACCTAAATAGGTTTCTAAAACTGCCCAATCTTCTGCTAAAGGTTGTTCTGAATTAAGAATATCAAATACAAAATGTCCGCCTGGTTTTAATACTCGTTTCACTTCTAATAAAACTGATTGCCAATATTCTAGGGGGAAGTAACAACTAAATCCGGTAGCGATGACTAAATCAAATTGTTCTGCTTCATATTTTAACTGATGTGCTGCACCTATTTCTACACCTTTATATAATTTTGAATTTAATTGTGAACCACGGGAATTAAGTGTATCTCTGGCTATGTTACTAATTTCTTGTCCGTAAAAATATGCTTGCCAATCTCGCCAAGGATAGATTAAAAAGCTGACTCCACAACCGATATCTAAACAACGTTGATTTTTTTGTGGTTGGGCAATTTCCCAAAATGGTGAGGCAATTTTATCAGCTAAGATGCCACTTTTCCATTCTTGATAAATGGGCATTTCTTCTACTTCTGCGGGGATTTCAAAGGGTTTATTTTCGTATTGTTTATTAAATCTATAGGCGACTTGTGTAATGGTTTCTTGCCATTTGTCTGAAGTAGAGGATTTATTTTGGAGGAAGTTGGAAAGGTTGTTTTTAGACATCTTTTGATATGTGGATAATTTGATTAATAAATCATAACTAATGTTATTAACTTTTGGAAAAATTATAAAAATATTGATTTTGTTTTCAATACAGTAATTCCCGCTATTATGAGGTACAGTTAGTTAGTAATAATAAAAAGATGATTTTTTTATGAAAGCATATTCAATAGCTCTCCGAGAAAAAAAGTAGTAGGATTAATGACAATGAATAATTCAATGGATAGTCAAGCATTTGAGGTATTTATTGAACAGTTATCTCAGTTGCACTCGACTTAATGAATCCTAAACATTTAAAAAACTGGTTTACTAATTGCTGTTATTGTACCTCATAAAAGCGGGAAGTTCTGTATCAGTGAAATTTGCATTCTGACTCCTGATTCTTGATAACTAAAATTATACCCTAGCTAATAAAGGTGCAGCAGCTAAAAGGGTTTTGGTATAAGGATGCTGGGGATTAGCAAAGATTTCCTTTGTATTTCCTAATTCGACAATTTTACCACCATTCATGACGGCGATGCGATCGCACAAAAACCGAGCCAACCATAAATCATGGGTAATAAATAAATAAGTTAATTCAAATTCCTCTTTTAATTGCAACATCAAATCTAAAACTTGAGTTTGTACACTTGCATCTAACATACTCACTGGTTCATCACAGATTATCAATTTTGGTCTAGTAATTAAAGCCCTAGCAATAGCAACCCGTTGTTGTTGTCCTCCTGATAAATCAGATGGATAACGTTGATAATAGGTTTCTGCTGGTGTTAATCCTACTTTTTCTAACATCCATAAAACCTCTTTTTTGGCTTTTTCCGCATTGGCTAAATTGTGAATTAATAAAGGATCTGCTATACTTTGTCCCACGGTCATAGCCGGATTTAAACAAGCATGGGGATCTTGAAAGATCATCTGGATTTGTCTACGGGAAGAACGGATTTCTTTCCTGGGTAAATTGGTTAATTCTTGTCCTAAAAATTCTACTTTTCCCGCAGTTGGTTGAATTAGTTGTAAAATAGTTCGAGAAAGGGTACTTTTCCCACAGCCAGATTCTCCCACTAAACCTAATATTTCCCCTGGATATAATTCTAAATCAATACCATCTACAGCTTTAATTGTTTGTCCTTGACCTTTAAATATGCGTTCAATAAAATTCGGTTCTATAGTGTAATGTTGCTTGAGTTCAGTAACTTTTAAAATCGGATTTTCTTGACTTACTGTTCCCTGTTCCCTGTTCCCTGTTCCCTCTTCCTGTTGAATATGTAAAGCTGCTTTTAATAAAGATTGGGTATATTCATGTTGAGGATTTTTAAACACAGTTTCGGTGTTACCCATTTCTACCACTTTACCTTGATACATGACACCGATGCGATCGCAATATTCAGCAACCATTGCTAAATCATGGGAAATTAATAATAATCCCATATTTTCTTCCGCACATAATCGCGTTAATTCCTGTAAAATTTGGGCAGAAACAGTAACATCTAAACTGGTTGTCGGTTCATCAGCAACAATTAATTTCGGATTCAATAATAACGCTAATGCAATAGCAACCCGTTGACGCATTCCTCCACTAAATTCATGGGGATATTGACTCCAGCGACTAGCGGGAATATTCACCTTTTCTAAAGTTGCTAAAGCTTTTTCTTTCGCTTGTTGTTTAGATAATTCCGGTGAATGTGCTTGCAAAGTTTCTAAACAATGATTACCAATAGTCATTAATGGGTCTAATCGCGTCATTGGATCTTGAAAAATCAAAGCCACAACTTCACCCCGAAATTTTTGCATCTGTATGGGGTTTAAATCTAATACCGAATCTCCCCGAAAAATTACTTTACCTTCAATACAACTATAATTAGGCAATAACCGCATAATTGCCCTACCAATAGTAGATTTACCACAACCAGATTCACCCACCAAACCCATTTTTTCTCCAGGTTCTAGTGTAAAAGATACATCATCAACAGCCCAAGTTTGTGCTTCGTTGTGACGTTGGGGATAAGCTACGCGCAGATTTTCAATACTAAATAAGGTTTCATTCATAGTTAATTATCTGTTTTATTGAAAATATGATTATTTAATCTCTTAAATTTTGTTCAGTTCCACAATGATAACAATAGAGTAACTTTTTATAAGTTAACTCATGGCAATGGTGACATTCAATATATTGATAATAGCCGCAATGTGGACAATGGGCATGAAAAGTTTTAATAGTTTTTGCACAGTTAATACACTGTGATTTTTGTACTCTTTTTGCAGCTTGAGATTTGGGATTAAAAACAATAGTTTGAAAGAATTTAATCACTAAAAACCCAAACAAGGGAATTAACAATATATAAACATAGCTAACTAAGAATAGTAAGCCACCTAATAAAGCACCAAGAGTATTAAATAAGAATTGGAATATCACCCCAAATTGTAAAAATTCCAAGACTTTTAAAAGCAGAGGAATTAAAAATATCACCAGCAAATGCCAGCTAATTAAGGCTATGAGTCCATAACCCCTACTTTGACTACCTCGATGGACTAATAAAGCAATAATAATCAGAGGTGTGAGAAATATAGCCTGTAGTCCAAATTGAATACTAGGATACCAAAATAAAGCATCTTTATATCCTTTTTCTACTGTTGTAAATTGTGTCTGATCTTGCAGAAATGAAAGAAAAGTGACACTATCTTTTCTATTCACAATAGTGCTTTTTAAGTTAGCAACCTGTTGTTTTAGATTGGAAATTTGCTGACTATTTTTATCTAATTCTTGTTTCGCTTTTTCGGCACTAACTTTATTAATTGAATTATTAGGAGACTGTCCGGCAATTTTTTCTAATAGTGTAGAATCATATTGACGACGAATATTACTATTTGCTGATTCTAAGCTACTAATTTTACCTTGGATATTATTGATATTAGTATAATCTTTATTATTGGCATCACTAATAACATTATCTCTTAATTTACCATAATTTAAACATACTTCTGATACTTTACCCAAATTTTTAATTTCTTGTTGTTGATATTCTTGTCGAAATCTAGGACGATTATCATAGCCTAAAGAATTAACTATAATTTGATAATCTTTATCTTTGCTGCTACTGTTTCTATAAGTATCCCATTCTGAATAACAAGGATAGGCTTGATATGGACTAAGATGCCAGTTACTAATATCATTTAAACCGACAAAAACAGTAATTAGAATAAAAATGTCAACAAAAATTATCACCATTAAACTGACTTTATTTAATGGTTCATTATTGACTTTTCTAGAGTTATTAAAAAACTGAACAAAGAGACGACGCATCCAATTAAACATATAATTAAACATCTAATTTATATATCTGATTATTTGTCATATAGTTATTAGGTGTGCTGATGTAACAGCATTCAAAGGTAAAACCTTCTGAATCTTGTGATTTGGACTATCTATCAATATATATTTAGAGTATTAGCATTTTAAGTTTACTTTTATGCGTAATTTCATATTTCTTCACACTTTACCTAAATACTAACCCAAGTTGCGGGTAATAAAATGCAGGACTGTAGGTAGAGATTCAACTGAGAAGAAAGTCATCAAAAATTGACTCCTGCGATGCAGAAACAACTGTCAGTAGTTTCAGTAAAAACCCAGCAATTCTCATTTTGAAAAAAATAACAGATTTTGACAGATAATTATCATCCAACCTTGGAGATAGACAGGTGTTAAGAAAATTGTCCATGAAAAATAGATTTCAACTAATAAATTTAGATAAAGTTCTAAACAAATTTTTAGTTTTTTTTAATAAATAACTTTTTCAAAACTCTATTTCTATTTAACCATTCATAGACTTCCTGAAAAGCCATAAAGACAGTAGCGGCTAGAACTGGATCTAACAAATTTCTTATTTGATTATCACACGGGATTTTCTCAATTCTTTGTCAGGCCATCCCTCTATTTTATTGAGTATTTATACTTATTTTTGACCAGGCTGTTTTTTTAGCTAGAGACAATGGCTAAAAATAGATATTTTGTACTATATTTTGAATTCCAACATCGGTGTTAATACTCTATTTTTTCAAAATGAGAATTGCTGGGGATTTTATTACTTTACTGACACAGTGCCTTCACAACGTGCTACCTAGCACTCAACTCTGGTACCGCACTACGTGCAAGCACTTTTCGCCATAACTAGCAACTTGGATTACTACATCCTGCTGCAAGCATGAGAATGTCAATTTAATGATGTTGACACTAGCAACTTCGTATGTTATTTAGTGTAATAATAGTAAAAGAAAACATTTACCATAACACACACACTTATATAGCTTGTTTCTGTATAACCTTATAGGTAAAGGGCTGTTTTTATAGCATTAAAAGTTAAGTATTTTTAACAGTATCAGTAAATCAATAGTTATTATCTTCCTTGGTAACTATACTTTGATGCCAAGGGTTTAGTATGTAGTGGAAGTTGTCTATGAAAAAGAGGAAACAGATTATGGTTTAGACCCTAATTCCATAGCAGCGATTGATTTAGGAATAGATAATCTAGCAACTTTAACATCAAACCAGCCGGGATTTATACCAGTTCTGGTTTCCGGGCGGATTATCAAATCAATTAATCGTTATTACAATCAAAGAAAAGCCAATTTACAATCTTTACTACCTGCACATCAAAAGACCTCTAAACGACTACAAAGTTTAACTAAAAAAAAGTAGTCCCGACAGCATTTAGTCTAGGGATAGAGGGCGTTGTAGTCCGAGAAAGTCGGGGTTATTCCCGGCAAACGAAAGGCATAAGATATTTGTCTATGTTTTTTGGAACTATTAGAACTTTTGGGAATTTAGAATTGATAATTACCCCAAATCTACCATCAATTTAGTTACAAACTATACTTTTTAACCAGGTGAAAAACTAACATATGCTGCAACAATCCTTACTTGATTTACTAAATAAATCCTGGCAAATTACAGACTTCAGTGATTTACCAACAGACCAAGGCGGAAGAATTACAATACCAGGGCGCAGTTTGCTAATCAGCAATATAACTGAACCTACAAGTGAATTTATTGACACATTAACCGCAGCTATTCCCAGTATTAGCTCTAGTAGTAGTTCATTACCTTTTAACAGTCAAAACCCCATCACTGTCACTCAACCTAGAATTGCCAATCTTAGTCCTAACCAAGACTCGAACAACAACGCCTCTACACAAAATTTACAAGCAGCAATTTGTACCTGCTCATTTTGCAGTTTACCCCCGATTACTCAAGATTATCAACCGCAAACATTACCATCACCACAGACAGCCGTTAATTTAGCTAACACATTTACCCTCAACAGCTTACCAGGTGCTAATCACACAATTTACTTAGATTTCAACGGACACACTACCTCTGGTACTTTCTGGAATAGTCAGTTTAATAATAATGCTAACATTGTCACCCCCGCCTATGACTTTGATGGCAATACAGCTTCTTTTAGTACAGAGGAACTAGCAAGTATCCAATATATTTGGCAACGTGTAGCCGAAGACTTTATCCCCTTTAATGTCAACGTCACCACTCAAGCACCAACAGATATTAATGATCTGATTAATAATGGTGCTGGTGATACTCGCTGGGGCGTGCGTGTAGCTATTGGTGGCAGTAGTTATGACTGGTTCGGCGCTGGTGCTGGTGGAGTTGCTTATGTGAAATCTTTCAATTGGGGTAATGATACTCCCACTTTTGTTTTTGAGGACCAACTAGCTAATGGTAATGAAAAATTTACAGCTGAAGCTATTAGCCATGAAGTAGGTCATACTTTAGGACTATACCATGATGGTCGAACTAGCCCAGCAGAGGAATACTATCAAGGACATGGTAGTGGAGAAACTGGTTGGGCAGGAATTATGGGAGCAGGATACTACCAGAACTTAACCCAGTGGAGTAAAGGTCAATATCTGGCAGCTAATAATCTAGAAGATGACTTAAGCATTATTACCACCCAAAACGGTTTTGGCTACCGAGCAGATGATACTGGTAATACAATTGCCACTGCTCAAGCACTCAGCCAAAGTGGGACATCATTGAGTGGTAGTGGGATCATCGAGCGGAATACAGATGTAGATTTTTACCGTTTTTCTACTGGTGCGGGTTTTATTAGCCTAACTGTAAATCCCTTTGAACGTGGACCTAACCTAGACATTTTAGCAGAGCTATATAACGGGGCAGGGAATTTAATTGCATCTTCTAATTTTACAGAATCACTTTCTGCAAGTATCTCTACAACCGTTGCTGCGGGAACTTATTATCTGAAAATTGATGGTGTTGGTAAAGGAAATCCTTTAGGTACTGGGTATACAGATTATGGTAGTTTGGGTCAGTATTTTATTACTGGTTCGTTTGTTAATAACCCTCCTACTGTCACCACAACCAATAGCACCCTATCTTATCTGGAAAATGCCACTACAGCGATAGATTCAGGAATTATCATCAATGATATTGATTCCGTAAATCTTATAGGTGCAACAGTAAGATTTAGTTCTGGTTTTGTTTCCAGTCAAGATACCCTAAGTTTCGTCAATCAAAACGGCATTACAGGTAGTTTCAACAGCAGTACAGGAGTTTTAAATTTAACAGGAACATCTAGCGTAGCTAATTACCAAGCTGCTCTCCGTTCTATTACTTACACCAATAATAGCGACGCTCCCAGTACCATAACACGCACAATTGAATTTACTGTTAGTGATGGTATTGCTACCAGCAATTTAGCTACTCGTAACGTCAGTATTACTGCTGTTAACGACACTCCTACTAATCTTTTCCTCAGTAATAACAATGTCCCCGAAAATCAAGCTATTGGTACAACAGTAGGTAGCTTTAGCAGTGCAGATCCAGATGCTAACGAGTCCTTTACCTACAGTTTAGTCACAGGTACAGGTGATACGGATAATAGCTTTTTTAGCATTGTTGGAAATCAACTGCAAACTAACGCTGCTTTCGATTACGAAAGCAAAAATAGCTATAGTATCCGTGTGAGAACAGCAGATCAAGGTGGATTATTTTTTGAGAAAGTATTTACAGTCAATATTAATGATGTTAATGAGTTGAGTAACATTAATGTCATTGCGGCAAACGTAACCGAAGGTGACAGTGGTACAACTCCTTTAACATTTACAGTCAGTCTAAATGCACCTAATACCCTACCAGTAACAGTTAACTATGCTACGTTTAACGGTAGCGCTTACTCTGGATATGACTACAACTCTGTTTCTGGTATTCTCACTTTTAATCCAGGGGAAACGAGTAAAAATGTAACTGTGAATGTGATTGGAGATGTGTTTAGTGAAGGTAACGAAACCTTTGGATTATTATTAACTAACCCCACTAATGGCATTATCCAAACTTCCCAAGCAGTAGCGACAATTATTGATAACGATTCTTTACCTAGTCTGAGTATTAATGATATGAGTATAGCTGAAGGAAATAATGGTACTACTTTAGCTACCTTTAATGTTCAGTTATCTGCTGCTTCTGGTCAATCTGTCACGGTTAATTATGCTACTGCTGATGGTACGGCCACTTTAGCTGATAATGATTACATTAGCACCAGCGGTACTTTAACTTTTGCTCCGGGAAATACTTTACTGACGGTGAGTGTGGCCATTGTCGGAGATACTCAGGTAGAAGGAAATGAAACTTTATTCCTGAACTTGAGTAATGTTAATGGAGCGACTCTAGGGGATAGTCAAGGTGTAGTTACCATTTTAGATAATGATACGATTCCTGATTTATCCCTAACTGGAACATCTGGGAATGATACTCTGACCGGTGGAGATGGGAATGATAGTATTTTTGGGTTAGAGGGTAATGATGTTCTGGATGGGAAAAGTGGCGATGATTTTATTAATGGTGGTTTAGGTAGAGATGTGATCACGGGTGGTTTAGGTGCTGATAACTTCGTTTATCAAAGTTTCAGTGAGTCCGTTTTTGGTACACAAGATCGTATCCGTGATTTTAATCCAGGATCTGGTGATCGCATTTTCCTAAATACTCCACCCGATGCTATCTTTAATGCAGGTGTTATCAGTGCAGCAAATTTAAGTGCAGCGGTGTTAGCTGCTTATAGTGACGCTGATCCAGTTACAGCAGGTTCACAAGCATTAGCGGCTAATCAAGCAGTATTCTTTAGTTTTGGTGCTACCCCAGCAACTAGGCGTACCTATGTATCTGTTAATGACGGTACTACTGCCTTTAGTTCCAGCAGTGACTTATTTATAGAAGTAACAGGTTTGATAGGTACAATACCCAATGGATCTTTAATAGTGGATGACTACTTTTCAGCTATTGTCTAGTCAAAAAGGTTTCAATATTAATCATAATTGTGTGAGGTAAAAAATGTTCAATGCACATCCTCTTGTTAACCGTTCTCTTGTACGTTGGAGTTTAGCAACCTCCGTTGCTTGTATTACCTTTGCGAGTGTACCTAGTCCAACCCTGGCTTTAAGTGGTTTTACTGGTGATTTTGATCCTGGTAATTGGTCATTGAATAACAGTAACGCTGATGGTTTCGTTGACACAACTAATGCTGCTAGTGGTGCAATTAATTTATTTGGTGGTGACAATAGTAGCTTCAGTTCTGGAAACACAGACTGGACTACCACTGCTACCAATACATTTGCAGTCAGCTTTGATTGGAATTATTCATCACTGGATATTGATGGACAGGATACAGCAGGTTATCTACTCAATAGTGTATACAATGTATTAGCATCAGCAGATGGAGAATTTAGTACCTCTCCTGTGAGTTTTACAGTCAATCCCGGTGACACTTTCGGTTTTCGAGTATTTACTGTAGATAATTCTGGAGGATCGGGAGTCTTGAGTGTGAGTAACTTTAATGCTGAACCAGTACCTTTTGAATTTTCTCCCATATTAGGTTTATCCATTTTCGGTTTAAATGGCTTATATCGTGTTTGGCGCAAACAAAAATTAAATAATCTGAATTAATAGGTATTCTGTCTATTAATTGATCATAGCCTGACAAAATGATACCAAGGTGTTAAGACGTTCTTTAATGTTATTCACTCTTGTTTGTATGGTTTCAGGCTTTTTCGCTCCTTGCAGAAATGTAATATCTAATTCTAACAGACGCAGTTGCTTACTCATCTCAGTATGGTAAGACTGCTGACGTGAGTTTAAATCTGTTAAAGATGCAATTTCTTTAACAAAGTATTGCTTTAATTCAATCAGACTTTGACGTAAACCAGGAGCATCTAATAGATTTTCAGAGATATCATCACTCAATAACTCCAGTAATGTTACAAATTTTTGATATATTTCCAGATTTACAGACATCTAAGTTTTAATAAAATTTACTAAAAATAGTATTGCAAAACTTTACGACTTTTCCAAACATTAGACATATTATGTCAAATCAGCTAAAATAGACAAACAAATTATAAGTTCTGTCCTTAAAAACCAACTGGCTGAACTTATCAGTACCCAGTTGAATCTTAACGCAGTCCGTGAAGTTAGAGCTTCTAAAACTAATTAAACTGGATGCTTTTTCCGTATAATTAGCCAATATGTGTTAATTTCAACTTAATTTCTTTCTAAAATTTGCTTTCTGAAGACTTTAATTTTAGTGCAAGCGTTGAACTATGTTTGAGGCTTAAATTATTAGTTATAGATTTTTAAACTTACATATTTGGAAACCAGTAATGGATATATATTTGTAAGTAATCAGGAAATCTCGACTGTACTACTTTTCACCCATCAGCGGGACAGCATCTTCTAATTATGACGGTGCTGTCATTTTCGTCTATATCTGAACTTAGTCACTAAAAACCTATCATATCTCTTGTATGAGCAGCTTACTTCTTGATTCTTCAGTTGATGTCAGCCTCCCGGAATGGCTTAAGAAATGTTTACGAGAAACATCAGCAAAAAGTAATGTGGGGGAAGATGAACGAACGCACAATGACTCTATTTTGATATGTAATGCCTTTAAATTTGCTTATCAACTCCATCAAGGTCAGTCACGCAAATCTGGAGAACCGTATATTGCCCATCCAGTTGCTGTAGCCGATTTACTCCGAGATTTAGGGGGTAGTCCTGCTATGATAGCAGCTGGATTTCTTCATGATGTAGTTGAAGATACAGAAGTTACAATTGAACAGATAGAAGAAAATTTTGGTCCAGAAGTTAGACTACTGGTAGAAGGTGTTACTAAACTTTCTAAAATCAATTTCACTAGCAAAACCGAAAGCCAAGCAGAAAATTTCCGCAGAATGTTTTTAGCAATGGCCCAGGATATCCGGGTAATTGTGGTCAAGTTGGCGGATCGTTTGCATAATATGCGAACTCTGCAATATATGTCAGAAGCCAGCCGTCGTCGTAGCGCCCAAGAAACCAGAGATATTTTTGCACCTTTGGCGAATCGTTTGGGGATTTGGCGGATTAAGTGGGAATTAGAAGATTTAGCTTTTAAATATTTAGAACCGGAAGCTTTTAGAGAAATTCAACAGCACGTTTCCGAAAAAAGAACAGCTAGGGAAGAAAAATTAACTAAAGCGACGGAAGTTTTAAAAGATCGAATGCGACTGGCGGGGATTAAATGTTTAGATGTGAGTGGCCGTCCTAAACATCTTCATAGCATTTATCAAAAAATGCAGCGACAGCAAAAGGAATTTCATGAAATTTACGATTTAGCTGCACTGAGAATAATTGTTCAGACTAATGAAGATTGTTACCGGGCTTTGGCGGTAGTTCATGATTCTTTCCGCCCTATTCCTGGCAGATTTAAAGATTACATTGGTTTACCAAAACCTAACCGTTATCAATCTTTGCATACTGGGGTAATTGGTTTAACAGGTCGTCCGCTAGAAGTGCAAATTCGGACTATGGAAATGCACCATATAGCAGAATACGGCATTGCCGCCCATTGGAAGTATAAGGAAACAGGTGCTTCTAATA
Organism: Okeanomitos corallinicola TIOX110; assembly: GCF_038050375.1. NCBI lineage: Bacteria > Bacillati > Cyanobacteriota > Cyanophyceae > Nostocales > Aphanizomenonaceae > Okeanomitos > Okeanomitos corallinicola. The sequence goes on from NZ_CP150886.1 coordinate 3,912,625, forward strand.
GTCAAGTGACGGGAACAGATGAGAAATTTACTTGGCTGCGACAGTTATTAGAATGGCAGAGTGATTTAAAGGATGCACAGGAATATTTAGATAGTGTCAAGGATAATTTATTTGAAGATGATGTTTATGTCTTCACCCCCAAAGGTGATGTTGTACCTTTAAGTCCTGGGGCTACTACTATAGATTTTGCTTATCGCATTCATACAGAGGTGGGAAATCATTGTGCAGGGGCGCGGGTAAATGGACGGATTGTACCATTATCAACGCGTTTACATAATGGTGATATTGTTGATATTATTACGCAAAAAAATAGCCATCCTAGTTTGGATTGGTTAAATTTTGTGAGGACTTCGGCGGCGAAATACCGGATTAAGCAATGGTACAAGCGATCGCACCGAGATGAGAATATTGCTAGGGGTAGGGATATTTTAGAGAAGGAATTGGGTAAAACGGGTTTTGATAATTTACTCAAGTCTGATGCCATGCACACTGTGGCAGAAAAGTGCAACTATCACAGTGTTGAAGATTTATTAGCAGCTTTGGGTTATGGTGAAATTACTTTAAATTTGGTATTGAATCGCTGGCGAGAAGTGATTAAGGTAGAACAACCTGTGGCTGATGTGATTCCATTTATACCCAAGGAATCTACCTCAAAAACTGCTAGAGAATCACAACCGATATCTTCCCGTGCGAGTGATTCACCAATTATTGGTGTGGAGGGGTTGGTTTACTATATTGCCGGGTGTTGTACACCAATTCCAGGGGAAGGAATTATTGGTGTGGTGACAAGAGGTCGAGGTATTTCTGTTCATCGCCAAGGATGTCAAAATGTAGATCATGTGGAGTGTGAACGGCTAGTACCTGTGAGTTGGAACACCGGAGTTATAGAAACTCAAAGCCGTCCTTACACTTATGCTATAGATATTCAAATTGAAACTTTGGATCGGGTAGGTATCCTCAAGGATATTTTGTCCCGGTTAAGTGACCAAGGTATTAATGTCCGTCATGCTAATGTAAAAACGGCTTTAGGACAACCTGCACTGATGGATTTAGGTATTGATGTCCGCGATCGCACGCAATTGGAAAATGTGTTTATACAAATTAAAAAAATGAGTGATATTCTCAACATTCGCAGAATTGGCCAAGTTGAAGAATCCCCAGGATAGTTTGACGACTTTGTGGGGACGTAATCAACAACGTCTCTACAAAAACATTTCTACAAAAACATTTCTACAAAAACATTTCTACAAAATAGTAGATAGACGGACATGATATGGTTTCTGCTTACCTACTCAAACATTTTTCATAGCTTTTGAAAGTTTGCCACCCTGTACCTTGATAACCATATTCAAATATTTCTGGGTGCAATATTTCCGCTAAAATTTCCACAGAGTCAACTAACCGAGGGCCAGGACGATTAAAGTAGGCGTTACCATCGGTGACAAATACCCTTCCCGTTTTGACAGCGTGGAGTTGTTCCCATTCTGGACGCAAAGTTAATAGTTTTGCTTCTTCCTGAGTTCTTTGTAAGTCAAAACCACAAGGCATAAAAATGATCACATCTGGGTTACTAGCAACTAATGTTTCCCAGTTTACTCGGACGGAAGGTTTACCAACGGCACTAAATAAAGTCTGTCCACCTGCTAAATGGATTAATTCAGGAACCCAATTGGCAGCAGTCATCAGGGGATCAGTCCACTCGATACAAGCGACTGTAGGCATTTCTCCGATGGAAAGGCCTTGAATTTTACGATTGCAAATTTTTACTCTTGCTTCTAGATTTTCTAGTATTTTTACTGATTCCACACCAAAGATTTGGCCTACTCTCTCGATATCATTCCATACATCCCGCAAGGTATTAGGTTGTAAAGAAATGATCTGGGGTGAACTGTGGGTAAGTTGGGTAATGGCTTTTTCTACTTCTGGTAGGCTGACTGCACATACATCACATTGATCTTGTGTGAGAATGTGGGTAGGTTGCAATTTTTCTAAAACATCAGTTTTGATTTTGTAGATGCTTAAAGCTGATTGTAAGATTTTACCTACATTATTATGAATGTTGTTGCTGGATGCTTTACCATCTAGACGGGCTTCGGTACAAATCGGCAGGTGTGCTATTTCTGGTGGGTAGTCACATTCATGCGATCGCCCGACAATGGCATCTTGTAAACCCAGTATAGCAGCAATTTCCGTCGCGCTAGGAATTAGAGAGACAATTCTTATATCTGTATCTATCATAAGTTTTACCTCCTGGAGAAAGGAGTTATGGGATTCTAGAATTACGGAAGTTCAGAATAAATGGAGTCAATTTTTTTATCAGATGCTGCCACCTTTTATTATCACAGACTTTCGGAAATAGAGTATCTATCTTTAGAACAATAAATATGCAACACACTGATCTAATATAAAAGACGCATCATCAGAATTATCCAAGAATTACCCGATTTAAAACCTATAAATCTAAAAAGATTAGGACGTGATCAAATAGATTAGCAGAAAGGACAGAGGAATTACTGTGCGGTATTAGTAGATTTAGAGCAAAGCAAGTTAATTGCAATTTTACCTGTTTTAGGGAATGGGGAACAGAGATTCTAGAAAATATAGAAGCAGTCAGTATAGATTTGTGGAGTAGCTATAAAACTTTAGTAACAGAATTAATGCCGAATGCTCAAGTTGTAGCTGATAGATTTCACGTAATGACACAGATTAATACAGAAAAATTAATTATATCAATATATCTCCCTTTTGATACAGGAAAAATAATTCTACTATCCCCAATAATAAAAGTATATTTTCAGTATTTACAAACGCAGACAAATGAAGAATTATCATGGATAATCTTATTACCTACAACAATGATAAAGGACTCTTGGCTTACATTCAATTTCTGTCATCAAAGGCAGTAAAAACACAATATGATGGAACTGATCCAGTATTTGACTTTGAAGATGCACTTGATCAAACAGAAATAGCACATTTAACTATAGATGAACTGAAAAAAAATCCGGAAATTAACTCCTTATTTACAGAACGCTGGTTACCTGCACCGATAAATTTAGATGAATTAAGTAAACTTCCACAAGGAACTTTAGGTTATACTTATGCCCAGGAAATGAAAGCTAGAGGCTTTGATCCTAACTTCTACAAAACAGTTCCTGTTGTTGATGATATTTCTTATTTGAAGATGCTTTGGAGAACTACCCATGATATTTATCATGTAGTTGCTGGCTTTGATACTGATGTTGTGGGTGAATTGGGTTTACAGGCTTTTATCTTAGCACAAACTCCCATTCCTATCAGCATCATGTTGGTAAGTTTTAGCATGGTTTTAATTAGTCTTTATCAACCTACTAAATTCAAACCTTTAATGGCAGAAATATCTCGTGGTTATCATCTAGGTTCTCATACTCCTATTAAATTCATCACTCAAAAATGGGATCAATTTTGGAATGTTCCAGTTACTGAAATTCGCGCTCAATTAGGAATGAATTCAATTTAAAGAGAGTTTGTCCTAAGTTGACAATTTTATCGTCAAAAATAGACTTATGTTGACAAACATTGACATAAGTTAGCTAAGAAAAATCCCAACTTGATGTATAATCCTAGTATATCAAGTATTGAATAAGACTATTACCGACGCGAAAACCAAGCATTGATAGTGGTAGTCTGTTTCCAAATCTTAACTTGAGAAAGTCGCGTTGGGCTACAGCGTGCAAGTCTACCGAGGGATAACCGCTCCCATGCTCCCATTGAAGTAGAAAGTGAAGTCTAGCTTTGTCTAGGTTTTATATAGCAGAAAGTATACAATATTGTCATTACGCCAATACATAAATTAATACTTTTGTCAATAGCAAAAATGGCTAAAAGTATTAAGTTTTGTGAACAAAATATTAAGTTTTATATCTTAATGTAAGAGTAAAAATATAATCTCTGTAACATTAAACAAAAGAAGATAATAAGGAAATATTTCATGCCCTATACCGAAGAAGAAGGCGGTCTTCTCAATAATTTTGCCCGTGAACCCAAAGTTTACCAAGCCGAACCACCAACGAATGGGCAGAAGCGTACCTATATTATTTTAGGAGTTGCTGCTGCGCTTTTAGTGAGTGGTGTGGTTTATGTAGCCTTCGCCGTATCTAGTGCTGGTTAATAGCAACACACTTTAATAAAATTAAATATCTTTAGTTTTTCAGGTTCTTATCTAAGGAAGAGCCTGATTTTTTGGTTTTTTGCTAGGATTGAATAGATTTTTAAGTCTAATTAAACACTTTTAACCTTACAAACTCCAGAAAAGTTAATTCATCCTGAAAAAAAAATTTTTATGTGAAAAGCAAAATAAGGAGATTTTTTAATCAGGATATATATTGTAATTAGGCTTTTGTAGCCATCATGAGCGTGAATGAAACTTCAACAACAGATAATTTTACCTTGAATCGGCAGACCTACCAACGCCTAAAATTTGCCTTGAGCATTGGTTTACGACGACAGATATTTTTTGCCGTATGTGATGACTTACACCTAAGAAATCAAATAGCCACTAGATTGCATTCTAGCCTGGCCTATCCGGTAGGTCAAGTTTTATATCAACTAGGGGAGACGGGAGGAATTAGCACTCCTGCCTATCCTAGATTAGTAACATTAAGGTTGAACTTAAACGATCCTAACCCCATAGCCCAGATAAATCAATGGTTAGCGAATTATCCACCGCCAATCATTGGTGAAACAAAAGATCAACCAGGCCGTCCTTTACCCATACCAGCATTTCAGATTGTTGGTGTAGAATTATTAACCAAACAATCAGTATCTGTACAACGTTTATTTGTTCATTATTTACGGTTAAGTGAACAGTATTTTGCTACCCAGGAAGCTAGTTCATTTTTAGAATCTAGTTTATTATTTTGGGTTCCTCGTCCTTGGTTGTACACTATCCAACAGTCAGCACCCAAATTTTGGCAATGTCGGACAGGTATATTTATTTTTGCAGGAGAACCAACACCAACAGTAAATAATCGCTCTTATCCAGAAAATTTATCTAGTTTAAGAAGTGTAGATTTAGAAAATACTGACAAATCAGTTGCGGATGAATCTATAATTTCCGAGGAAGAAATTAATAAAACTATTGAAGAGTTTAAATTTATTGAAGATGATGATTTCCTAGAAGATAGTTATGAGAATTTAGCCGAGAAATCAGAAAATTTAGAGCAAATATTTACCAATAATCAAGTTATTCCTAAACTTTCTTCCTTGCTGCATATTAATGATGAGTTAGTGTCTTTAGTTCAAGTCACACTAAATCAAAATATTTCTGAAGATGCCGAGGAAAATTTACAACCAAAACAAATACTTTGGGAAATTGAACAATTAAAAATTCAGAAAGCACCAAAAGAAGAAATTGCCACTGGTTATCATAAATTAGGCAATTTATATCGCTCCCGGATTGAAGAAGGACAAATAAGTTTAGAAAACTTGATGGTAGCGATCATTGCTTATCAAGAATCTGTGAGTCATGATGATAATTCACCCCATTTACCAGATACATTAAATGATTTAGGTACTCTCTACTGGATGTTGCACCGCACACCAGGAAGTAGTGAAGAAGGAAAAACTTATATAGAACAGGGGATTGAATTTTATCAGTTAGCAATTAAACTGATTACCCCAGATAGTCAACCAGAAATTTATGCCCGTGTACAAAACAATTTAGCCACAGCTTATGGTGATTTAACTAGATATTCTAACCCAGTAGAAAATTGGCAAAAAGCTGTGCAGGCTTACAATGAAGCACTACGTTATCGTACAGAAAAAAGTGATCCTTTAAAGTATGCTGCTTGTCAAAATAACTTGGGAACTGCCTATTGGCATTTAGGACAATATAGCGAACCAATTGAGCATTTACAGAAAGCAATTACTGCTTATAAATCAGCACTGATTTATTATCAAGCTGATGATGAACCTAGCAAATATGGAATGCTACAAAATAATATTGGTACTGCTTATTGGAATTTATCTCAATATAATAAACCACTGGAAAATTTACAGTTAGCTGTTGATTTTTACCAAGAGGCTTTAAAATATCGCACACCGAATAATACTCCTACTGCTTGTGCTGCAACTCGGAATAATTTAGGAACAGCTTATTGGCATATAGCTAATTTACCAGAAGTCACCAAAGAAATTCGTCAAAATTTTCTCCAACTGTGTATTAAAACCTATCAAGAAACTGTGAGTTTAGCTAATTCCTTAAATTCAATTAATTTAAGTTTTGATTTATTGGCAACTTATAATAACTTGGGTTTAGCCCATTATACATTAGTTACAGATCCTTATTTTAAGGAAGATAAGAAAACGCTTTCTCAACATTTAGAATCTTCTTTAGCTAATCATGCACAAGCATTAGCTGGTTTAGGGCAAAATCCAGAAGCTTATCAAACAACTTTCAATCATATAATCAAAATCATTCGTACCTTCCATAATGAGTTAGGTATTCAAGGACAAAATCTAGCTTTATCAAAAATTCCTAGTCATTTAATTCCTGAGATTTTACCTAAGTTGTAAATTAGGTAATGGGTGATTGGTTGAATTACAAATTATTTATTTCAACGGACTTGATATAATATATTCTTTTATTACCTGTTCCTTGTTTAATTACCAACTCAGACTTATGAGAGAAATATTTCTAGAGGTTCGCAATCTACAAGTTGAATTTTCCGGTGATGGTAGTCAGGTTAAAGCTGTGGATGGTATCAGCTTTAATTTATGTCGAGGGGAGACTCTAGGAATTGTGGGAGAGTCTGGAAGCGGTAAATCGGTGACAGCGTTAGCTATTATGGGTTTGTTGCAATATCCCGGTCAGGTGAGTGAGGGAGAAATTTTATTTCGTCCCCAGGAAAATGCTAAACCGATGGATTTGTTAGCTTTACCTGCGGAGGAAATGCAACTCTATCGGGGTGGAGATATTGCGATGATTTTCCAAGAACCAATGAGTTCTTTAAACCCGGTTTATAATATTGGGTTTCAGCTAACAGAAGCAATTATGAGACATCAAAATGTGACTTTAGCTGAAGCTAAAAGAATTGCTATTTCAGGTTTACAAGAAGTTAAACTTTTACCAAGTGATGAAAATATTCAAGCACAATATTTAAATAATTGGCATTTTACCAACCCACAAACACCTTTACCTAATGATTTTCAGTTAGCGCAATTAGTGAAGGAACACAAATCAGCAATGTTAGCACGTTTCCCTCATGAATTGTCTGGAGGTCAGCTACAAAGGGTCATGATTGCTATGGCAATTTCTTGTAATCCATCATTATTAATTGCAGATGAACCAACTACAGCTTTGGATGTAACCGTCCAAGCAACAATTATTGAATTGATGGGAGAATTACAAGCAAGTCGTGACATGGGAATGATTTTTATTAGTCATGATTTGGGGTTAGTTTCAGAAATTGCTGACTATGTTGCAGTTATGTATAAAGGTAAAATTGTGGAATATGGTGCAGCAGAACAAATTTTTAGTCATCCTCAACATCCATATACAAAAGGTTTAGTCGCTTGTCGTCCTTCTCTTGATAGTCGTCCCCATAAATTACTGACAGTTTCTGATTATATGAATGTGGAAGAAGATGGAGATGGTAGAGTCGTAATTAAACCCCAAGAACCATCTGCACCAAGGGAAGTAACCAGGGAAGAAATTCATACAAGATTAGAAAATATTACCTCTCAAAAACCACTTTTAGAAATTAATAATCTGAAAGTTGGTTTTCCCATTCGGGGTGTTTTTGGAGGAACGAAACGTTATCATCTTGCTGTTAATGATGTTTCTTTTCATGTTTTTCCGGGAGAAACTTTAGGATTAGTGGGTGAATCTGGTTGTGGTAAAACAACTTTGGGGAGAACTTTACTCAGGTTGATTGAACCAATGGCTGGTAAAATTATTTTTGATGATCAAAATATCACTAATCTCAAGGGAAATACATTACAAAAATTACGTCGAGAAATGCAAATTGTTTTCCAAAATCCCTTTAGTTCTCTTGACCCCAGAATGAAAATTGGTAATGCAGTAATAGAACCTTTATTAATTCATGCTGTTGGTAAAACTAAAAAACAAAGAAGAGATAGAGCGGTAGAATTATTAGAAAGGGTGGGATTAAGTGCTGATGATATGAACCGCTATCCTCATCAATTTTCCGGTGGACAAAGACAAAGGGTTTGTATTGCACGTTCCTTAGCTTTAAACCCTAAATTTATTATTTGTGATGAGTCGGTTTCCGCTTTAGATGTTTCTGTCCAAGCACAGGTTTTAAACCTATTAAAAGAACTGCAACAAGAATTTAACCTCACCTATATTTTCATTTCCCATGATTTAAGTGTGGTCAAATTTATGAGCGATCGCATTTTGGTCATGAATCAAGGTAAAATAGTAGAATCTGGTACAGCGGAAAATATTTACCTGCAACCGCAACAAGAATATACACAGAAATTAATTGCAGCAATTCCTACAGGTAATCCTGAAAGAGTGAAAAATAAAAATTTGAATTAAGTTAAAACTTGAAAATTACTATTGTAGTAACGCACCATGATTAAAGGTTTACTTGTCAAGGTGTTGGTGCGTTACGCTGTCGCTAACGCACCCTACTTATTTCCTCTCCGCAATTCTCAACTTCGCAGAACGAGAACGGGGATTTTGTTTAATTTCTTCCTCAGTTGCAATAATGGGTTTCTTAGTTAACACCTTTAATAACTCCGAACCTCTCAAACCATGTTTAGCAATTCTATCTTCCAAACTATGAAAACTAATAATAGCAATTTTCCCCCCAACAACCAGCGCGGGTGGTGCTTTTGCTATCAACGTTTCTAACACCTGTAATTCATCATTAACAGCAATTCTTAAACCTTGAAAAACACGAGTTGCAGGGTGTATTCTTCCATGACGATATTTAGGAGGAACAGAATAAAAAATTGCCTCTGCTAATTCTGTCGTCGTATTAAATGGACGCTTTTCTACAATTCTCCTCGCAATTCTCCGTGAAAGTCTTTCCTCACCATATTTAAAAAATATATCAGCTAACTCTTTTTCATCCCATTCATTAATAATATCAGCAGCGGTTAAAGATTGTTGTTGATTCATTCGCATATCTAAATTAGCAGCATTTCTAAAACTAAAACCCCTTTCTGGATTATCCAAATGATAGGAACTCACCCCCAAATCAGCTAAAATTCCATCATAAGTATGTTCAGGAAATTGAAAATCTGCAAAATTGCTATGAATAAAATTAACCCTATTTCCAAACTCAGCTAAATTATTTTTTGCTGCATTTAAAGCATCCAAATCTTGGTCAACTGCGGTAATTTTTATATTTTCAGCACTTTCTAAAATTAAGCGACTGTGACCACCACCACCCACAGTTAAATCTAAATAATTTCCACCTGGTTGAATATCTAAACCCGTAATTACTTCCTGACTTAAAACAGGAATGTGAGAAAAAGCAACTTCATCTAAATCTATGGGAGTTTGTAAATCTGATTGCATTATTAGTTGATTAATTTATTAAAATGTAACTATTTTTTGCTTTTCAAGGAGAGGACTAAAATCAATTCCCTGCCAATCTTTAAACAATTCAGCAATTTCTTCTGGTGTTGTAAAATTATCTGTGAAATATTCAAATTGACAACGATCAAGATTCAGGAAAAAGCTCAAAAAACTACAGTGATCTTTTGCGCCAAAACCAAGGGGACAATCAACACGCCAATTATCTACACTTGTGGCATATTCTTTAATAATATCACATACCTTAGTAATTTTAATAAAATATTTTTCACATAATTCTAATAATTCAAAAGGATTTTTACCGATTTCACAAAATAACTCTATTGCTTGGTAGGTTGAATTTGTAGGACGATATTTAAAATCAATTAATGATTCACAAATGTCTAATGCTACCAGAAACTTTTGTTCAGATATTTTGTTCATTCTTACTTATGCTCCTTTAGTGATAATTATAGACCAGGGATATTGCTTGTAGGCTATTTCATGAGCATCTCATTGATTTATAGATTAATTACTAAGTCAGATTCCAGAATTTCATGCTTTAGTAAAACCTCATCACTATCAATTTTTTCTCCTAACGTCATTCTTTTCCAACTAACCACCAACATAAAATCAGCAAAATTACCCAGATTTAGATAAAATTCATAATTAGATAATACCACTGATTAAATATTGCCATCCCACATACACCCTCAAGGTAGATGAAAAAAAATATAGAGTATTAATCTCTGGAATCGCCAGATCCCTATAATAATTGAAGAAGCTAGACAAAATAAAACATCACGTACAACTCCAAACCTGCTATCCTGACAAGCTGAAAATTAGCAGATGCGGTAAATCGCCTCTGGTTAGCATCTTGGCGGTTCAATACAAATTCTTGATAACGGGAGAACAACAAAATCTATGAGTAGAATAGAAACCCGCACTGAACCAATGGTGCTAAATATGGGGCCTCACCACCCTTCCATGCACGGGGTTCTCAGATTAATTGTTACCTTGGATGGTGAGGATGTCGTTGACTGTGAACCAGTCATTGGCTACCTACACCGAGGAATGGAAAAAATTGCCGAAAGCCGTTCCACAGTCATGTATGTCCCCTACGTTAGTCGTTGGGACTATGCAGCGGGAATGTTTAACGAAGCAGTAACAGTTAACGCACCGGAAAAACTAGCTGGTGTGGAAGTTCCCAAACGCGCTAGTTACATCCGGGTAATTATGCTGGAACTGAACCGCATTGCCAACCACTTATTATGGTTTGGGCCCTTCCTTGCTGACGTAGGCGCTCAAACTCCCTTTTTCTACCAATTCCGGGAACGAGAAATGATTTATGACCTGTGGGAAGCTGCTACAGGTTATCGGATGGTCAATAACAACTACTTCCGCGTTGGTGGTGTAGCTGCTGACTTACCCTATGGTTGGGTAGATAAGTGTTTAGAATTTTGTGAATACTTTTTACCTAAAGTAGATGAATATGAACGCTTAGTTACCAATAACCCGATTTTCCGTCGCCGCATTGAAGGTATCGGTACAATTACCCGCGAAGAAGCGATTAACTGGGGGCTTTCTGGCCCAATGTTACGCGGTTCTGGGGTGAAGTGGGATTTACGCAAAGTTGACCACTATGAATGTTACGATGACTTCGACTGGGATGTACAGTGGGAAACCGCAGGTGATTGTCTGGCGCGTTACATGGTGCGGATGCGGGAAATGCGGGAATCTGTCAAGATACTCAAACAAGCCATCAAAGGTTTACCTGGTGGTCCCTACGAAAACCTAGAAGCTCAACGGATGATGGCGGGTAAAAAATCTGAGTGGGATGCTTTTGATTATCAATACGTTGGTAAGAAAGTTTCTCCTACTTTCAAAATTCCTCAAGGTGAAATTTACTCCCGTGTCGAAAGCGGTAAAGGTGAACTAGGAATTTATCTAGTTGGTGATAATAATGTTTTCCCTTGGCGCTGGAAAATTCGCCCTGCTGACTTCAACAACCTGCAAATTCTGCCTAGTTTATTAACAGGTGTGAAACTAGCAGATGTGGTGGTTATTCTGGGTAGTATTGACGTGATTATGGGTTCTGTTGATAGATAATTACAATTACCCTTATCCCCGATTTCGTTCTGGAGTCGGGGATTTTAGATTTTATATGATGTGAAATAAGATGAAATGCTTTGGAAATGAGATATAGTGTTTTTCTGTTTTTTTTTAAATATAAATTTTTAGTTAAAATTACCAGTAAAATCATTTTTTCAAGTTACTGTTTTGATTATGTTTTGGAAAAATCGTGACTAATCAAGAAATTCTTTGCTGAATTAATTCAAATGTTATAATAAGTTCCTATAGAAAGCCAAAAAATTACCTGATTATTATTTTATATCTATATCATGCAAACTTATTCTAACGCAGAATTTGAAAACATTCCTAATCATCCTCTTGAGCAGGGTTTACAGCAACTACTTGAGCGACTGATCAGCAAAATGCAGCGAGATGAATTAATCCGAAATACCATAAATCAAGTGAGAGAATCCCTTGAAGTTGACCGTGTAGTGTTGTATTACTTTTATGAAGAATGGTATGGACAGGTAACATTTGAGTCTTTGATTTCTCAAGAATTATCAATATTTGGTTCAACTGGTGCAGAGAATTGTTTTAACTACGAGTATGCAGCTTTATATTTAGCAGGAAGAACAAAAGCGATCGCTGATATCGAATTAGAACCTATTGAAACTTGTCATCGAGATTTTCTTCGCAGCATCCAAGTACGTGCTAACTTAGTAGTACCAGTTTTGGTACCAAGAGGTTTATGGGGTTTGTTAATAGCCCATCAATGTCATAAACCTCGCTTATGGTTAGAAACAGATATTAAAATGATGCAAATTGCAGCGCAAACTTTATCTACAGACTCTAATGTTTTAGAGAGTTAAGTTTTTTTGAAATTATGGATTCCCAACCCGCTCTACATCAAATCATAGCCAAACAGATCAACAATAATCCCCACAAGCGTATTACCTTTGCCGAATACATGAATATGGTGCTATATCATCCAGAATATGGCTACTATTCCAGTAATGCAGTTAATATTGGTTTTCAAGGGAGTGACTTTTTTACATCTTCTAGTTTAGGTAATGATTTTGGTGAATTACTAGCTATCCAATTTTTCCAAATGTGGGAAATTTTAGGAAAACCAAAAACATTTTACTTAGTAGAAATGGGGGCAGGAAAAGGTATTTTAGCAGCCCATATTTTAACTCATCTACAATTAAATTATTTGGATTTTTTCAGAGCAGTAGAATATATCATTGTTGAAAAATCCCCAAGTTTAAAACAGGAACAACAAGAAAAATTAAAGGAATTTCCGGTAAAATGGTTGACTTTGGATGAAATTAAACCAAACTCTATCATCGGTTGTTTTTTCTCAAATGAATTAGTAGATGCTTTCCCCGTGCATCAGTTTGTTTTACAAGAAGGGAAATTACAAGAAATTTATGTAACAATTCAGAAAAATCAAGGAAGTAATGTTTCTGAATATTCTGAAAATTCATTTATAGAAGTAATAGGTGAACCATCCACACCACAGTTAGCAGAATATTTACAATTAGTGGAAATAGATATCAGCCAAAATGCCTATGAAGACGGTTATCGCAGTGAAATTAATTTAGCTGCTTTTGATTGGTTGAGTATAGTGGCAGACTGCTTGGAACGAGGTTATGTGTTAACAATTGATTATGGCTATCCTGCCAGCCGTTATTATAACCCCAGGCGATCGCAAGGAACTCTACAGTGCTACTACCAGCATCGTCATCACAACAACCCCTACATCAACATCGGCAAACAAGATATTACCGCCCATGTTGACTTTACAGCTTTAGAAGTTTGGGGTCAAAAATGCGGTTTAAATCCAGTGGGTTGGACACAACAAGGTTTATTCTTAATGGCATTGGGTTTAGGTGCAAGAATAGCCGCCCTTTCCGATCAAGAAAAATCCATATCACAGCTACTCAAACGCCGAGAATCATTACACCAGCTAATTTCCCCAGAAGGACTAGGTAACTTTGGGGTTCTAGTACAAAGCAAAGGATTAACACAAACACAAAGTCAGCGATCGCTCCAAGGACTAACCATACCAGAGTAGAGGTGACAGGTGCTACGCCACGGTGACAGTATTAAAAGTCTATTTTTGTCGAAGTTTTCTGATCATGTTGTCAACCACCACTTTGACGGGGACTATCAAAGGTTAAAACTATATATAAGAATCCTGAATCTGTCCTTCTTGGACTAGCATAACAGTGATTACATTAAAGTTAAAAACCTTGGGAAATAAATAAATTATGACTGCTCATGAATTGATTTTGTTAGTAACCCTACTTAGCCCCGGCATTTTACTATCAGTTGTAATTATGGCAACTTTCGCTGCCGGCGGCTAGTTGGAAAATAGGAGGATGGGGAAATAGAAAGACTGTGAAACGGGGAAACAAAAAAATTCCCCACTATCCATTCCCTATTTCCTTCTCTACCAATGACCAATAACCAATAACCAATGACTAAGGAAAGTGAAACATGAAGGTTGCATTTCTGGGAACTGGACTGATGGGACTACCGATGGCTCAAAGGTTATTAGCTGCCAACATAGAACTAATAGCCTACAACCGCACCCCAGAAAAATTAGCACCGCTACAAGCAGCCGGGGCAGAAATTGCCACAAAACCCCGTGAAGCCATTCGCTCTGCTGACTGTATAATTCTGATGCTCTCCAACGCCGCAGCTATTTATCACGTCTTGCTCACAGATACCTCTTGGCATACTTTATCAGGACGCAGCATCATTCAAATGGGAACAACCACCCCCCAAGAAAGCCAAGAAATTAGAGATGCGGTAGTTGCAGCAGGTGGTGAATACATAGAAGCACCCGTACTCGGTAGTACCCCAGAAGCGGAAACAGGTAAATTAATTGTCATGGTCGGTGGTGAACAAGAACAATACCAACGCCATCTCAAATTACTACAAAATTTTGGCCCCGATCCTGTTTACATTGGCCCTGTAGGATCAGCAGCATCTTTAACTTTAGCCCTCAATCAACTCATTGCTTCCCTAACTACTAGCTTTGCCCTCAGTCTAGCTTTTGTACAAATGCAAGGCATAGAAATAGACTTATTCATGCGTGTCCTGCGGGACAGTAAACTTTATGCCCCCATTTTTGATCAAAACCTGAAGCGGATGTTAGAAGGCAACTACACAAAAGCCAACTTACCGACTAAACAATTGATCAAAGAAATAGATTTATTTATCTCTGAAGCTAAATCCCTTGGTTTGAATCTCAGCAGTATTGAGGGCGTAAAACACATTTTACAGTCAGCAATGAAAATGTCCTATCCCGAAGATGACTATTCTTCAGTATTCCCCGCTATCCGTGAATGGGGAGAAGCCAGCGGAGAATAGTTGACAGGTGACAGGTGACAGGTGACAGATAATTTTAATTAATCACCTATTACCTATTGCCAACCTGATTAAAATGGGATGTCATCTGGATCAGGTTCTGCCTCTGTCATCGGTTCATAGGATGGAGGCTGAAAGTTTGCCTGTTGATAGGCAGGTTCTGGGGTTGCTGGTTGAGGTACTGTGGTTGTGGGTATTGGGGCTGGTTGATATGTTTCTGCGGGATGCTGTACTGCTGGTGGTACAGTGGCCGCTACTGGTGAACTTGTTTGCACACCCTTACTCACAACATGAATTTTTTGTATTGTCAACTCAGCGCGTTTTTCTTTAAAACCTTCAGGACGATCAAAGGTGTTCATTCCTAATCTACCTTCAATGACTACGCGATCTCCTGGATGATAATTTTGATGAACTTCTTTGGCTAAATTTCCCCAAGATATTACTTTTAAAGGGTATGAAGGATCATCTGGCCTCAACCCGGCAACATGAACGATCATTTCTGTCACTTCCAAGCCATCCGGTGTATGCCGTAATTGGGGAGCATCATAGATTTCTACCATTAAAATACAACTGTTCATAATCTTTCCTTTTAATCGAATTATTACTTTTTCCGACTGACCACCATGATACCAATTGGAAAAATGATTGTGACAAATGAATCTATACAACCCTGACATAAAAGGGTGTTTATAGTCAAAAATATCAAATCCAAGTGGCATAGCAAAAGTCAAGCGATAGCTGCGAACAAAGATTAAATAGCTGATGAATAGCCTTAACAGTTGTTTAGTAACTACGCCTGACCAAAACGAGCATTTTATTCTGCACGAGTAGTACACATGTATCATACAATTGTTAAACCTGGCAACATAAAATCCTCACATAGATATCAAGGACTAAATTGGACTACTTAGCAACGGTGTGATCAGGAAAAAACGTTACTATCATAGGACTTACGCACGAATTACGGAATACCAAACCGCAGAGGACGCAGAGAATACAGAGGATAGGAGTTTGATAGACTTCTTGCGTAAGTCCTAATTTCATATTTAGGGAAGGTGACAGGTGACAGGTGACAGGTGACAGACAAGAGATACAGAGATTTCTATTGTTTTCCCAAATGTGCAATTAATTTTGCATGGGTACTTAACTAAAATTATCAACATCTAAGTAAACCCGTTAATACATATAGTAAACCAACAATTTGTTTTTGTATTTGAACAAAGACATATATATATTATTTTGCGGCAATATAAGATTCTATATCTGATTAAAAATCAATCAAATTTAATTTTCAATACTGAAGTAAAAAAACTTTTACTAACTACTGGAGTGCTAGTACGGCTATAATTTATGTCGAAACCTATGATGGGGCTTTAATTATGACTAATCAGTCTATTATTTATGAAATAGCATACAAATTAGATACTCATACCAACTCAAGGCGAATTAAAAAATTAATCTTCTGTGCTTGTAAAAATATTTGGCAAAATGATCAACAAATATTGAATACATTTAAATCATCTGAACTTATTCAAGAATTGTATGATCATCATCCAACAATAGAACACGTTAACTATACATTATCACAAATCGTTAATACCCTGAATAAACCTGGTGAATATTCCATAGTCGCCAATACTATTTTAGGGGAATTAGAAAAACTCTATGTAACCCATGCAGAAAATACAGAAATAGTGCTAAATTATGCACATTCTGAAGAATCAACACACATAACGTATCATCAAAATCAACAAGAAATATCTGCCAGCTTGGTAGAAGAATTGAAAAACCATCAAATCAAGTATGAATATAATCCTTTTGATTTGCGGCAAAATATTATGAAATATACAAATCCATTGAGAGCTAAAATTGTTTTATTTTCTGCTCTGAATAACCAGTTTAATTTTCAAAATGATGATTGGTCAAAACTAAAACAAGAAAATTTGGATACTT
Source organism: Okeanomitos corallinicola TIOX110 (assembly GCF_038050375.1). Classification (NCBI taxonomy): domain Bacteria; kingdom Bacillati; phylum Cyanobacteriota; class Cyanophyceae; order Nostocales; family Aphanizomenonaceae; genus Okeanomitos; species Okeanomitos corallinicola. Next base: position 3,929,558 of record NZ_CP150886.1, read on the forward strand.
TATTACAAAAATTATTTGCTAGTTGTGAAACATTTGAAGAGCTTGAAATCAAACTAAACAATAGTATAGTTTCTTTAGGAGATCAAGATGAAACTATTCAATCAGTAGGCGCGATTCTTCAATTCATGCGAAGCTTATATGGTAACATTTCCTGTCATCCATATCAACATCAACCTAAGAATCAGTATCATCTTCAAGAAGATAAGTTAATTGTTAACTCCGAATATCAACTAGCAACAACAGATATTGATGATTTCGACTTTTATGAAGATGATCAAGGTAACACCTGTCAATTTATAGAACCACCAAAAATAAATATGTTCAGACAAGAGCATAATAATTAATAACAGTTACTAAAACTGTGAATCTTCTTGGGTAAACGGGAAAAATCAATATTAATTAACAGCCAAAAATATGGATGCTAACGAGATTATTAAGAGATATGCAGACGGAGAAACAAAGTTTATTGAAGCTCAACTCAACGGAGTTAATTTATTTGGTGCAGACTTGATTGGTATAGACTTAAATAGAGCAAACTTGCGAGATGCCATTCTCATTTTTACTTATCTAAGTCGAGCAATATTAAATAAAGCCAACCTAATATCTACTAATCTGAGTGGTGCTAACTTAAATCAGGCAAGTTTAATCAGTGCCAATTTGCATGATGCTAATTTACATGGTGCAACCTTAGAAGGTGCAGATTTACGCAACGCTAATTTAACATTAGCGGATCTACTAGATGCTAACTTAATGAATGCAGATTTACGTGGTGCAAATCTTAGCGGTGCTAACCTGACAGGAGCTTGTTTAAGAGGCGCTAATCTCCGGGAAGAAAAGAGAATCTACAATGCTATTTTGCGGGGTACTAATCTACATAAAGCTGACTTACGAGGTGCTAATTTAACAGGTGCGGATTTAGCAAAAGTTGATTTAAGTGGTGCTAATTTGAGTGAGTCAACCCTACGTGGTGCTGATCTCAGTGGTGCAAATCTCAGTCAAGCCATTGTACAAAACGCATCTCTGACTGAGATTAACCTTGCAGGTGCTAATTTAAAAGCAGCTAATTTGATGAATTCCAGACTAGACAGAGCCAACCTGAGTGAAACTGAACTAACAGATATTAACTTACAAGGTACATTGTTAGCAGATGCAAAGCTAAATAAAGCCAAAATGAGTGGGGCAAATCTGAGTTTTGCTAGACTAAGTAGAGCCGATTTAAGTAGGGTGAATCTGCGCGGAGCTAACCTAAATGAAGCAGATTTGGTAGATGCTTATCTGGCTAGAACAAATCTCATGGGTGCTAATTTAAGTAAAGCAATTCTCATTAGAGCAGAAATAAGTACAGCAAATCTCATGGGTGCTAATTTGCATGAAACAATAATGCCTGATGGTACAGTTAACTACTAATACAAAATCTTAGTCAGCAAACCCTAAATACAAGCTATAAATTATCAACTATAATGATAGGATTAAGAAATACTAAACCCTGACTTGCTTACTCACCTTTTAACTTCAAAGCCTCAGTTGTTGACATACCCTCACTTTGAAGGCCAAAATATGACAAAGCCGCCGCAGCTTCAGCCCGATTTACAGCTTTTTTAGGTTGAAAAAGAGTCGTATATCCAAACACTCTCCTAATATTTGACTGTTCAGCATTTTGAAAATCAGCTAAAATTGCTCTTAATGCTTTGGGGTCAATTTTTTCCGTATCTTGAAAACCCCAAGTTTGTTTGACAGCTTCTAGATTAGCATTAGGTAAAGCTTGACGAGTATCTAAGGGGACTTTCCACAGCAATAAGTTTTCCCTGGTTAAAGGTGCATCAGGACGAAATAAAACCGCTGTTGCATCCCCAGATAAGCTACTAGGAATTAATCCTGCTTCTGCTAATCCTTGAATAGCTGGAAAATCAGCATCTTGAGGTAAAACATCTTTAAAAGCTGGTTGAGTGCTAGTAGATGCTAAACGGATTTTTTTAGCTGGATTATTCGCATACATGACATTATTAGCAGCAACTAACCAACGGGCATATTCTCGGCGGGTAATGGTTTTGTCAGGCTCAAATAATTGACTATTGGTCGCCATAGAAACACTATTATTTGGCTTTGTAGCTATTGATAAAACGCCTAATTTACCTAAATCTCCAATTTGTTTCCGCCATTCCGGTGGAACTTTATTTAAGTCACTAAATTCTATAGATTTTAATATTTCAGTATCGTTATTTACTTCTTTATTAGCTGCATTGTCAACTTTATTAACAGGTAAGTTCGGTCCTATAAATTCAGATTTATTGATTGAAGGTGATACACTGGGATTTTTGGCTAAGTCAGATTCAGTTTTAGTTATATTAATAGGTGTATATTCAATTAACAATTCTGTTGATGTTTGAGGTTGGTTATTTTTTGCATTTGTAACTGATTTAGGTTTAATTGACACCTTGAAGAATAAATTATCATTTTTGACTTCAAAAGTACCTTCTGTGTCATCTTTTGGTTGTTGTAAAATTTCCCAGTTCTTATTTTTAAATTGACTTCTATAAAAGTCGGTAATCGCATTACTAGGGTCAGCACTTTGCCAACGAGTTAAAATGCGACTATCGGTTTTGTTATCAGAATTTTTAGCCGTTTCAATCTCTGTTAATTGGGCATTAGGATATTTAGGAATGTTTTCGGGAAAGTTAGTAGGTAAAGAAACTAAAGACGGTGTTGGTGTTGCCTGACTTTTAGTTTCCCCAAAAACTATGGGGTTGCTTTGCAGTCTGGTATCTGCTGCTAAAGACTGTTCTAAATTCTTAGCTGCTGATCCGTTATCACAGGCAGTTAATGTAGAAATTAAAACAGCTATACTGAAAAATAAGACTGGGGGTTTGGACAGTATCACAGGAAGACCACAAATTAATTTGTTTTCAATTTCTACACTAGCATTTCTGTTATCGGTGGTGATTTCACAATGTTTGAGGATTTATAACTTACAAAAAGCGTAGATATAGATTTGTTCATTTATGAATACGCTCTACATTTGCACGATTCTATTTATCCTTGATAATAGAGCTAAAGATAGGATTTAACTCTGATTAAGCAAACAGGGGATACATTTCTCTATATCTATCTGAAAATTGTTATTTCGCTGCTGCTAGTGCTAATATAAGAGAATAATCTCTTAAAACCTAGCTCACAGGAAAATAAAAATCAAGCTCACTAATACTAGGCTTTAGTGATTCTTAAAAAGTATCAGCTAAAGACAGTACGCTGAAAAATTAATACTCGCAAAGTCCCCATGTCAGGCAGTTGCAAAAGCTGAACATAGGTTTGTCATGATTGGGAATTAATGCCATAATCAAACTTATCTAGTATCTTCCTTGTTTTATTCAAGGTAAATAAACTTAATGTTTGCAGGGAATAATTTCGAGGCTGCTTTCTGAGAGTGATGGGAAATTTTAAGCTTAGTTATCTATCAGCTGTGAGATATTTATCAGAGTGTATGAAAAATATAAAATAGATATTAAATTGGAAGATAACAACGACCATAGACCATCGTTAGTTGATTTCACTTCCTACAAAGTGTCGCCAGGTTGTTACCAGTGCTGAAACAAGATTACATGCAAGTTTCCCAGGATCAGCCTATCTATTCTGAGGCTCCACTCCAGCTGTTACTGTTTGTTGACGGACGGCCAAAATCTCGTCAACAGGTACAGAGAATACGCGCCTACTTACGAGAATTAGAGGCTGAGTATAGTTTTGAACTTCAAATTATTGATGTTGGTCAACAACCTTATTTAGCTGAACATTTTAAGTTAGTAGCAACGCCCGCTTTAGTGAAAATCCATCCAGAACCTCAACAGACTCTGGCTGGGAGTAACATCATAGCTCAATTAAAAAGCTGGTGGCCGCGTTGGCAAGCAGCGGCGGAAGCATTTTTGAAGTTACACGAAGACTTGAAAGAACTTTCTGATGAGAATGGATATGTGACATCACCTACATCTACAATTCATTCTGTTGCTGTGTCGGCTGAGTTAATTAAACTTTCCGATGAAATTTTTGACTTGAAGCAGGAAAAAGAAAAACTGCAAGAACAGCTACAGTTTAAGGATAGGATTATGTCTATGTTAGCCCATGACCTGCGTAATCCTTTAACTGCTGCTTCAATCGCAATGGAGACGCTTCAAAATAACTATGATTTAGAACAGGGTAAGTTCAAAACTTTAAAGCCATTAATGGCTGAACACCTGCTTAAACAAGCTCGCGCTCAAGCAAAAATAATTGATCGGATGATTGCTGATCTCTTACAAGTAGGCCGTGGTAATGATACGGATTTGCCGATCATACCTCAAAGACTAGAGCTAAGTAAAATCAGTTTGGAGGTATTGGCAGAACTGGGCGATCGCTGCATTGCTAAATCCCAAAAAGTAGAAACAGATATTCCTAATGACCTGCCATCTGTATATGCAGATCCAGAACGCATCCGCCAAGTTTTAGTGAATTTATTAGATAATGCGATTAAGTACACACCTAATGGGGGCATCATTAGCTTATCTGCTCTCCATCGTACCACTCAAAAAGTGCAGTTTAGTATTGGTGACAATGGACCGGGGATACCTCTGGAAAACCGCGATCGCATTTTTGAAAATCATTTTCGTCTAGAACGGGATGAAAGCAAAGATGGGTATGGGATTGGTCTGTCCTTATGCCAGCGTATTATTAGAGCGCACTATGGTCAAATTTGGGTAGACTCAAACCCTGGTGGTGGCTCATGGTTTCATTTTACGTTACCAGTTTATCCATCTT